>JAEYQF010000287.1 GCA_023410155.1 Verrucomicrobiota bacterium
CCCGCCCACGACTCCCCGCGCGACACGTAGGCGGCCCGCCTCGCGCGGCCGGCCGCAAACACGACGGCGGGACCGAGGAGGGCAACGAGGAACAACAGGAAGAACTTTTTCATGACGAAAACGTAAAGAATTGGAGCCGAGACTATGCACGGCGCGCACGGGTTGGAAAGCGCGGAGTGTGCTCGTCCCGGCCCGACAGAGGCAGGTCGGTGAAGTTCCGGGATTGTGCGCGGCAAGCAAACGCGAGCCGGTTATTCCAATCCGCGCGCCGCCAGTTCGTCCTCACCCCATCCGAAATAGTGGCCGAGTTCGTGCAGGTAGGTCAGCCGCGTTTCCTCGCGAAAAACCTGCACGTCGCCCTCGGCCATCTCCCAGAGGTTATCCAGATAAAGCAGGATGTGAGGCGGGGCGGGGTGGTCCTGGCGAAACTCGCTCCCGTGGGGATGGCCGGTGAAAAGCCCCAGGATATCCGGCTCGAAACCTTCTGCGAGCACGTCGGCCGCAGGAACCTTCTCATAGAGAACAGGCACCCCGCGCGCCAGCGCCCTAAGCTCAGCCGGCAGCCGTCGCTGAGTCGCGCCCACCACGTTGGCTGCGAGGGTCGTGAGTTCTTCGAAGTTCATGGACGAGGTTCGCTCGACGCATCGAACCGTTCGAAGCGGCTCCCGACCAGCCACAACCCGCACCAAAGCTCCGCGATCAACACCGTCGACGCTACCGCGGTCCCCGCGAATGCGGCTGCGGCGGGCCCGAGCAGCGCCTGCACGATGAACATCACCAACGCCGCTCCTGCGCTCGCGGGCAGCAGCGCGAGCAGGACCACGAAAATCTGCCCGAACCCGAAAATCAGCCGCTGTCCCATCAAATCGATCCCCGCGCCCGGCGTGCGCACGGTATGGAACCAACCGGGCAACAGGATCGGAGCGGCGTTGGGCACCAGCAGTTCGAGCGCGATCAGCCAAGGCGCGACCGTTGCCACGCAGCCGGCCAGCACGATGCGCATGCCGGGGCTGAACCACGTCTCCGAAAGCCCCGGCGGCTGATGCCCGTGCAGCCCCAGCCACCAGCCGAGCAGTCCGAGCCACACCGCGCCCGTGAGCACCACCACCGGCGTGAGGATTTCTCCCAGCACGATCCGCCAGCCTGGCAGCGGGTAGGTCTTCAACAGGTCCGCATTGGCCAGGTCCTGCCGCAGATCGAGGCGCGTCAGCAGCGGTCCATAAACGATCGCCGCTCCGACGACGATCGAGGAAATCGCGGCAATCGTGCCGCCGGCCACCCAGTAGCGGTCGCCGAGGAAGTGCATCAGGAAAATGGATACAGCCACGAGCGTGGCCGCCGCGAGCAGCCAGTTGCGTCCCGTGAACCACGGCCGCGAGGTCGAGAGCAGGTTCTTCCAGAGAAACGCCAGCTCCGGCCAGCGCGCGCGGGCCAGGGAAAATGGCTCCCTCCGCGCCGCGCGGGGCTCCTCACCCACGTGCAGCGCTCCCGTGCGCCGCAACTCCTCAATCTTTGCCGCCCGCTTTTCCGCGCGGCTGACGGACGCCTCCTCGAACGCGACGTTGCTCCCGACCACCCAGCGATAGTGCACCGCGAGCAACCCGAGGGCAGGGGCACTGGCGATCGCCAGGTCCCCGGCCCCCCGCGCGAAGAACGGCGCGATCAACGCCCGAAACGGCCACAGCAGCCAGCCCAGAGCCCCGGTCCTCGTGACGGTGGCAAACCACTCCGGCACCTGACCCAACTCCGCCGGCACAGGCGGCAATTCCCGCCAGATCCATGCCAGAGCGACCCCGAAAACCGATGCGACCGCCGTCGATGCCAGGAAGCGCCGCCGCGCCGCGCTCACCCCGCCTTCGGCGAGCCGGGCGATCGTCAGCGAAGATCCTACGTAGTGCAGGTTCACCACGCTCAGCACGAGCCACCAGCCGAGGATCATCTGCACCGCCCGTCCATCGCTGAAGCTGCGGTGATTGAACACCAGCGTGAAAAACACCGACTGCAGCAACGTGCGCAGTTGGGTGCTGAGCAGCTTGTAGTGAATCAGCGCGCGCCGCGACACCGGGGCGGGAAACAGAAACGCGATCTCCGGCTCCGTAAACGTGAGCCCGGGGTTCCCCGAGGGCATCACCCACATGAACACCATCACGATCGCCAGCGCGAGCGCCCCGAGCCCCACTGCGGTCGCCGCCGCAGCGCCCGCCAGCCCGGTCAGACCGCCTGAGCTCCCGTTGCCGAGCCCTGTTTGCTGGAAGAGCACGAAGTAGAAATAACTCACGCCTACCACGGCGCCGATCAGGTATTTCGGTTCGCGCAGCCTGCGCACCCGCGACCACACGAGATTGCGCCACGAGTTCAGCCGGAGGTAAACGACCGCGCTCAGCATGTGACTGGCCCCTCAATCTTCCGTGCCGCCCGTCGCACGAATGAAAACGTCTTCGAGGTTCAAGGCCCCCTCGCCACTGCCGTATTGCGCGGCGACCTCCGCGATCGTGCCGTCCGCGATCTTCGCGCCGCGTTTCAGGATCAGCACGTGCGAGCAAACCTCCTCGAGCAGGTGCAGCAGGTGCGAACTCAGCACGATCGTCGCACCCTCGCGCGCGCGTCGCAGGATCGAATCCTTCATCCGCCGGATGCCCAGCGGATCGAGGCCCGTCAGCGGTTCGTCGAAAAACATCACCGCCGGGCTGTGCAGCAGCCCGCACGCGATCGCGAGTTTCTGCTTCATGCCGCGTGAGAGTGCGCCTGGGAGCTCGTTCACCTTTTCCGTCAGCTCCAGTTCCTCGAGCAGCGGCTCGGCGATCCGGTCGTGATCGGCGACGCGGTAGATCTTTGCCACAAACGCCAGGTGCTGCCGCACGGTGAGATATTCGAAGAGACGGGGCTCGTCCGGGAAAAATGCGAGCGCGCGCTTCGCCTCCACCGGCTCGGTTGCGAGATCATGTCCGGCCACGCGGATGCTCCCGCCGCTCGGCGGGATGATTCCGGCCAGGCAACGCAGCGTGGTCGTTTTGCCCGCGCCATTTGGCCCGACCAGCCCGAGGACCTCCCCCGGACGCACCGAGAACGACAACTCGCGCACCGCGGGGAAACTGCCGTAGAGTTTTGAAAGGCCGCTGACTTCGATCATGCTCCGGGACGCTGGAGTTCGCACTCTGGTGCCGCAAGCTCCGGTCCCTGCCGTTTCGCATGAAAACTCGCCGTTTGTTTTCCCTGATTGCTGCCACGTGCGCTCTGGTTCTGTCCACCGCCACCTTCGCCCAGCCGGCCGCCGGGCCGAAGCCGCGCGAACGTGTGCAGATGACTGCAGCCGAACTGCGCGAGCGTCGGATGAAGCAACTCGACGATCGCCTCCAACTCAGCGGCGAGCAGAAGACGAAAATCCACGCGATCTGGGATTCCGCGGCCGAGCAGCTCAAGGCGATCCAGGGTTGTATCCACTCGTGCCTGGCGACAAGCAGAAGCGTTTGCGCGCACTCGCCCAGCAAACCCGCGAGCAGATCCGGGTGATCCTTACGCCCGTGCAGGTGAAGGTTTACGATACCATGCCGATCGATCAGCCGCAGCCCCGTCGAACGGCCGAGAAGAAGTAGGTTCGGCGCGCCGATCGTCTTGGTCACGAATTACGGACCTTCCTCGCCGGCTCCCCCGGAGAGGATGGGGGCGCAGATCGATGCGGACCGGGGCGCGACCGTGTTCGCACTTGGTCCCGACCCGTGCCGGCCACGGTCCCGACCCGGTCCGCACCCGCGCCCGACTCGATCCGCCCGACCTGTGTAACCGTTCTACGGATACGGCGTCATGGGTTCGCATGAAAGCCCATCTCCTACCCGTCCTGCTTCTCTCCGTCTTGATTTTCACCGCGAGCCAGCTGCGGGCGGCCGATACTCCACCGCTGCCGCCGCGACTCGAAGCCCGGCTCGAGCAGCTCGATGAAAAGCTCCAGCTCACCCCGGAGCAGAAAGAGAAGATCACCGCTATCTGGATGCAGGCGGTGGGGAAGTTGGACGCCGGACGGGACGACGATTCCTTCCGACAGAAGCGCAAGAATCGCCGCGCGTGGCGCGAGGCGATGACAGAGACGCGGGCCCAGGTGCGCGCGGTGCTCACGCCGGAACAGCAGAAGATTTTCGACGAATTGCGGCCCAGCCGCCCAGGCAAACCATAGGCC
>JAEYQF010000305.1 GCA_023410155.1 Verrucomicrobiota bacterium
ATCCGAACCTGAGCATGCGCGTGCTCGATCTGTTCTCACCGATCGGAAAAGGTCAGCGCGGCTTGATAGTGGCCCAGCCCAAGACCGGTAAGACAGTTCTTTTGCAGGATGTGGCGAACGCCATCGCCGCGAATCATCCGGAAGCATACCTCATCGTACTATTGATCGATGAACGTCCGGAGGAAGTGACGGACATGGCGCGCAACGTGAAGGCCGAAGTGATCGCCAGCACGTTCGATGAACCGGCATCACGCCACGTGCAGGTGGCCGGCATCGTGTTGGAAAAGGCCAAGGCGATGGTGGAATGTGGACATGACGTGGTGATCCTGCTTGATTCCATCACGCGTCTTGCACGTGCTTACAACACCGTTCAACCGGCGAGCGGCAAGATCCTTTCCGGTGGTGTTGATGCCAACGCATTGCATAAGCCGAAGCGCTTCTTCGGTGCGGCACGCAAGATCGAGAACGGCGGAAGCCTCACGATCCTGGCCACCGCGCTGATCGATACCGGCAGCAAGATGGACGAGGTGATCTTCGAGGAATTCAAGGGCACCGGCAACATGGAACTGCAGCTCGATCGCAAGCTCAGCAACCGCCGCATCTTCCCCGCGATCGACATACAGGCCAGCGGCACGCGTCGCGATGATCTGCTGCATGGCAAGGAAGTGTTGCAACGCACGTGGATCCTCCGCAAACACCTGGCCGACATGAATTCCGTGGAAGCCATGGAATTCGTGAGGAAGCACATGGAAGGCACCAAGAGCAACGAGGAGTTCCTGATCTCCATGAACAGCTGATCGGTCTTTCATGATCGGAACGCTTAAACGCATTTACCGCAGCCTTGCGGCGCGAAGTATTGCCGATCGCATCCCCTACCACAAGCTTGAAGAAAAGCATCTTCGCAATGCGCGGCTGATCACCGATCGGATCGAGCTGTTGAATCGGTTGCCGAAGAATGCCGTGGTGGCCGAACTTGGCGTGGACGAAGGTGGATTCTCCCAACAGATACTCACGCACTGCGATCCGAATAAACTCCATCTAGTAGATGCATGGTCCACCGGCCGCTATCATCAAGGGAAACGGCAGGCAGTGGAGGAACGGTTCGCGGAGCGGATCGCAAAAGGCCAGGTGCAACTGGACCTTGGTCTCTCCACTGAAGTGGTACGATCGTTCGCTGATGACTATTTTGATTGGATCTACATCGATACCGATCACACCTACTCCACCACCATTGCCGAGTTGCGTCTCTACGATAAGAAGGTGAAGAAAGGTGGCATCATCGCCGGGCATGATTACGTTATCGGCAACTGGGTGGAACACGTCCGTTATGGCGTGATGGAAGCGGTACATCAGTTCTGTGTGGAAAGCAATTGGGAACTGATCTACATCTCCACCGACCTGGACATTCATCCGAGCTTTGCGATAAGGCGGATATAGTTCAGGGGCAGGGGCAGGAGCAGGTAACGATCAGGATCGGTCCTGTACCAATATGATATTTGTTCTTGATCGACCAAATCATGACAGCCTTCAAGGAAATGACAGTGTACAAACGGGCATTCGAATTGTCGATGCAGATCTTCAGACTCTCAAAGCGTTTTCCACGTGAAGAGCAATACTCATTGACCGATCAGATCCGCAGATCATCACGATCGGTAACTGCTCAATTTGCAGAAGCATACCGCCGCAAGCGTTATCCATCGCACTTCGTTTCGAAGCTCACTGACGCCGATGCTGAGAACTCAGAAACACAGGTATGGCTTGACTATGCCGTGGCTTGTGAGTATGTCTCCCGAAATGAGATCGATCCACTAATAGATCTATCATTCGAGGTCGGCCGCATGCTGGGTGATATGATCCTCCATCCAGGGAAGTATGGTGCTTTGGAAAAGTGATGGGTACTTCGTACTCGAGCGCTGTATGCTGCTTGCTCTTCTTTTGCCCCCTGCCCCTGCACCTGCATTTTCTCTTAACCTAGCAGTATGCTCCTACCCATCATTACAGCAGCCTTGGTGATCATCATCCGGCTTGCACTGTTCCACACAGGCCGCGCGCCGGAGGGCACGGATTTCATGCTGGTGCATTTCCTGGCGATCGTAACGGTGGTCTTCTTCACAGGCCAGAAAGCATTGGCAGATGATCGTGAGACTTCCTTCTCGATCCTTGTGCGGCAGGGCTTGCGTAATGCTTCGTTGTATGCCCTTTTGATCGGGATCTTTCTCTACATCTTCTACACGCGGATCGATACACAGGAGTTTCCCGTTAAGATCGAAGAGCGGTTGGATCTCGTTGTACAACAAGGAGGGGATGAAGAGAAGGAACGCGAACGATTGGAGACGATGTTCAATCCCTTCAACTATGCATCGATCACCTTTTTCGCGTTGCTGGCGGTAGGCGCGTTCAACGCCTTGTTTCTCGCCGTGATCCACCACAAGCTTCTGCGCAACTTCAGGCGATGAACGCCTCGCTCAAGGCTTGAAGATCGAGCCCGCCGAAGTTGCCGCTGCTCATCATCAACAGCACACGTTCATCGCCCTGCTGGGCACGCACTGCTCCCATCACTTCGATCGGATCGTTCAGCACCTGGACATCATCGCGGCCAAAAGCTTTCTTGATCCTTTCCGGCGGAATGGGCGGCAGCCGTTTCAATTGAACCGCATGCGGATCATAGAACACGATCGCTTTGTCCGCACCTTCCATCGCGCCTTCGTATTGATCAAGGAAATTCTCGCTGAGGCTGCTGAAGGTGTGCAGTTCCATACACGCCACCAGTTCACGTTCCGGGAATTGCTCCCGCACCGCCTGCACCGTTGCTTTTAGTTTGCTCGGTGAATGTGCGAAATCCTTGAAGACAGTTCTCCCGGGAACTTCCACCAGTTTTTCCAGTCGCTTTGCAGCACCGGTGAATGTCCTGATCGCTTCGTAGAACTGCCGATCACCTATCCCGAGCTGATGACACACATGTCTTGCGCCTTCCAGATTCTGCAGGTTGTGGCGGCCGAAGACGGAAAGTGGTACTTCACCGATAGACGTCCGTAACACAGTGCTTCCGTTCTCAATGGAATGATCGGGCGTGCGGTAACCGATCTGCACCACTTGATCCTTCGCTTCGATCGCGAGATCCTTCACCACCGGATCTTCGGCACAATAC
>JAEYQF010000320.1 GCA_023410155.1 Verrucomicrobiota bacterium
CTCAACGCGATTGGTTACGCAGCTCTCGTTACGGCGAAACGTCCAGCTCCACCGCCTCGATGTCGGTGGCCAGCGGACCCCAAGCGCGCGCATGGTTTGCCGCGGAGAGATTCACGAAGGCGACGAATCGGGCTTGGTCGCCCCATGAACGGGGCGTCACTTTGGCCACGAGCAGCTTTTGGCCCTTTCCTTTCCTCACCAGCTCCTCCGACAAGAGGGTAAAGGTCTTCGGCGCATCGTGATTGAAACCCAGATAGAGTTTCCCCTCGTCAGCCCGCTGGAGGTTGAATTCCACCAGGACGGCGACCTCTTGTTCTCGCCCGACTTCGAGGAGTTCGGGTGACACGGCGAGAATCCGGACTCCATCGACGGGAACCGCCTTGGCGTCGGCGTTGTAGATCACCTGCTCCGCACGCTTGAGTTCGTCCGGCCGGTTGGCGGAACCGCGGAGCACCACCCGCGCCCTGAACGGTTGCGTGTCGCTCCAGTGCACCGGCCTCACACGGGCCGTGAGTTGAACCGTGCCACGACCGCTAGCGACCACCGCTTCTGCGGCCGTTTCAAACCCCTCCGGCGACCGCTCATTAAACATCACCTCGATGAGTGCGCTATCGCGAGTCTTCAGGTCGTAGGAGATGGAGAGATGGACCGATTGCTCCGCGCCCGCTTTGAGCCGGTCCGGGAAAACGTGCATGAAACCGACGTCGTCGCCGACATGTGGCGACGAGACCACGTCGGCGCCATGCAGACCGGCAGTTGATGCGGCAAGAAATGTGACGAAGCCGACGAAGCTGCGAAGACGAGAAACGCGGACGGCGAATAAACTCATGGGAAACGAGAGAGGGGGACAGCGTCTTATCAGCACGCGCAGCGAGGCCAACGCCGAAGTCACGCAGCCACTCCGGCTTCTCACCGGACCCAGCATCCGCATCTCTGCGCAACTGAGGACGAATCGTGACGCGACTCATGCCGCACCTTGGGTCGACCGTGTCCGCACCTTGGCGCGACCCGGAACGCATCTAGGCGCGACTCGGGACACACACTGCACCGACTCGAACGTCGCACCCGTGAAAACCGGGACATTTTCCCGACTTCAGAAATTGGCGGACGGCACGGTAAGTGCATGCTGGGCTGCGTCCCCCGGCATCCAGGCCGGCTTTCTTCAACTTACTGCTTCGCATGGCCACGATCCCACGAGGCGATGCGGCGATCCGCTCAACTTACGGCGCCCCACATGTCGCTCATCCAAACAGGGAGAGATACTTGGCTACAAACCAGTCCGAAGAGCGTGTCGCGACCGGCGCTTTTTTGCGTATTCACGCCTAGCTTGGCGAACTGCGGCTCCTCTGGTGATCAACCGATGACCGCTTTGGCTCCTGTCAGTGTTTCTGAGGAATCCGGAGCAGGCTCCTGCATGAGATTCCAGCGAGGCGAGTTTCACCCGCGCTCGTCCAGCACTCATCATTCGGACCGGGCGCACATCACTCGTTTTAGCTCGGATACTTACTCCACTTTATGTCGTTCCAGCCCGACCCCACCACAGCCGCCGTGTTTACGGCTATTGCAGCACTGCTCATTGTAGAGATCGTTATCGTCATCAGGCGCCTACGTCAGGTGAGGCGCGAGAAAGACGCCCTCTATTTACGTTATAAAGACATCGTCGATAGAGACGCAGAGATTGCAAAACGAGACGCATCGCTCGCCGAGCTTTCTCGGCAACACCTTGCGCAGGAGACGCATCAGCGGACGCTGCTTCAATCTCTCTCCGAGCAATACTCCAACGCAAAAGCGATCTACGATCGCCTTAGTTTCCAACTCGCTCAGGTTGAAGAGACTCTTGAGCTTCAGTCGTTCGGCCTCTATAAGCCGCATTTTGATTTCCGGACATCCGAAGAATACAAGGCTCGGCTCGAAAAGAACTATGCCCGACAGAAAGACCTGATCGCATCCGGCCGGGCCGCAGTCTGCTCGACCTCCTGGACCGTTGGCGGAAGCGCCAAAGAGGGTGCGCGCATGACGAAGCAGGCCATCAAACTCATGCTACGCGCATTCAATGGCGAGTGCGACGGACTTATTGCAAAGGTCAAATGGAACAACGCTTCGGCCTTGGAAGAACGGGTTCGTCGAGCCTTCGAGGCGATCAACAAGACAGGAACGGTTAATGAAATCCGACTAATGCCGGAATATCTGGCTGCTAAAATCGAAGAGCTTCATCTGACCCACGAGCTGGAGCGAAAGATCTTCGAAGAGAAGGAGGAGCAACGCCGGATCGCGGAGGAAATGCGTGAAGAAGAGAAAGTCCAACGAGAGATCGAGCGCGCAAAGAAAGACGCTGAAGACGAAGAGAAACGATTCCAGAAGGCACTGGAGAAAGCCCGCGCCGAACTCGCGACAGCGAAGGGCGAAGAATTCGATGAAATGAGCGCGAGAATCGCCGCGCTCCAAGCTCAATTAGCCGAGGCTCAAGAACAGAAGGCCCGTGCAATATCTCGGGCTCAGATGACGAAATCAGGCCATGTATACGTAATCTCGAATATTGGTTCGTTCGGCGATGAAGTGTTCAAGATCGGCATGACGCGCAGACTGGAGCCGCTCGAACGTGTTAAGGAACTCGGCGATGCATCGGTGCCGTTTCCCTTCGATGTGCATGCGATGTTTTACACGGAAAACGCACCCGCCCTCGAGGCACAGATTCACACTCAGTTTGAAGCAAAACGGGTTAATCTCGTGAATGAACGAAAAGAGTTCTTTCGCATATCGCTCGATGAAATTCGGGAGTTCGCTGAGAAGAACCATCACCCAATCTCCATCACGAAACTCGCAGAAGCGCGCGAGTATCGTGAGACGCAAGCGATCCGAGCGGAGAAAGAATCCAAACCAACCGCTGCGCCAGCTGTTGATGTTTTTCCGGACACATTGGTGGGTTTGTCGAGTCGCCCTCTGTCGCTTGCGGCAAATAGTTAATCGTGAGGGCAGCCTCCCCTTTTGAATCGCAGGAGTTGATTCCTGGAAGGCGATGGATACACGGAGGGGAATAGTTTCCAGAATGCGTTTCTCGCATTCACGTCCGAAACAGGGCCAAGAGGGGGGCGATGTCCCAACTCTTGGCTGACAGACCTGTGCCCAGCCCGTTCGAAGGTGCAGGATCAAAGCTCTTACTTCTGATCAAGAGCCGCCGGGGAACGCCAAACGTGACCGCGCGCGTGGCGCCAGCAGGCGCGCACAAGCCGCTTGAGCGGCGTCACGACTCGTCGGGAGAATCGGCCGGCGAGGCGGCGGGAGAGCGGGATGCGCCAGCCGAGGCCTTCTTCGATGGTATAGAGGCAGGGATTGCACGCGCCGCAGGGTTTTCCTTTTGGCGTCGGGCGGTGGCAGAACCAGGTCATCTCCATGATCTCACGCCAGCCGTTTTGCGCGGCGATCGCCTGCATGTCGGTCTTCGTGAGATCGAACAGCGGCAGGGAGAAATACCGAAACACCGTGTGCTCCTCCGTGCCGGCAAACTCCGGCTTCAGCGCATACTCGCCGGGATGCCGGGAATCGAGGCACGCGACCAGATGCTCGATCGCGGCGTGCGCCTTGTCGTCGCGATGGACGCAGAGCTGGATGCGCTCGATGCCCTCGGCCGCGCAGAAGCGGGCCAGCCACTCGTATTGGGTGCCGAGGAAGCGTCGCTTCAGGATTGCGCGAAAGGCGGCGGTGATCGCCGGATTCTCCGGCACGTCCGACACGCTGAAGAAGCGAGCAGGACGGAGAAGCGTGCGCGTGGTGGGATACTGCTGTGCGAGCCGCTGCTTGATACGCTTGATCACGCGGAGCTCCATGCCGGTGGAGGCGCGGTCCTCGTCGATCAGGTAATACGGCGTCACTTCTGCGCCTTGCTGCAGCAGGAGTCGCAGGAGTTGAAACGTGGAGTCCCAGCCGCCGGTCCAAAGCAGGGCCACCTTTCTCGCTGCTTCGGGTGCGCTCATGACGGGCGCAGCGTGCGGCGCGCGTGCGCCGTGGAAAGGGGAAAGTTACGGGGCGCGGCGTCGGGCGCGGCGGCCGCGCAGTTGAAGGGTGAAGGTTGAAAGTTGAAAGGGAGAGCAGAGGCGCGGTGCCCGGGCCCGGGGTGATATTCCTGCTAAACTTCTGGTGCGGCGGGGCGATAGCTGGGAGATTGGCGCCACACGCTCTCCTGCTCCGCTTCAACCCATCGTCGCTTCACGTATGAAGATTCGCTGCCTGTGCTTGTTTCTCCTCTCGATCACGTGGGCGTTGGCGCAGACGACGATTTACTTCGAGGATTTCTCGGGCTCGCGGCTCGACGATCTGAATGGGCAGGCGCCGGCGGTGCGGCCCGGGAGCGAGACGTGGTTGGCGGGCACACAGTCGGAATCCTGGAAGGCTGATGGCTACACGGAGGGTGACAGCGATCAGAACGCGTTTCTTTCGTTCACGCCCGAAGCTGGGCATCTCTACACCCTGTCGTTTGCCACGGCGCCCTCGGGGGGATCGAGCAACTGGCTGTCGGTCGGTTTCACCCAGTCGGCGAATGTGAATGGCTTCTTCGCGGGCGAACTGGGCGCCGTGGGCTGGATGCTGGTGCGCGACAATCGTGAGAGCGCCTCGGATGGCGTCGGCACGTTTCTCGGGCCGGACACCGACGGCGGCGAATCCTACTGGGCAGCGGACGGCCTGCTCGAAGGCTCGATCGTGCTCGATACGAGCGAGGACGAATGGTCGGTGCAGTGGTTCGTCGGATCGACGCTGCTGCGCGAGGCGACCTTCGTCGGCGGGAATCCGGAGATCAACTACATCGTGCTCGGCAAGTTCGGCGACATCTCGGGCAGCTTCGAGTATGTGAGCCTCACGGAAACCGCGGTGATTCCGGAGCCGTCGAGTGTGGCGGTTTTTCTAGGCGCGGCGGTGGGCGTGATCGCCATCGCGGTGCGGAGGCGAAGGGCGCCGTGCGCTGCACTGCGCAGTTGAGAGCTGAGAGCAGGCGCGCGACGCGCCGGAGATGGGAGACGGGAGTTGAGAGTTCGTAGTTGGTAGTTGGGAATTGGTGATTGGGAGTTGGGAAACTCACCCGCGGGTGCGGCGCTTCCGGGTGGTTGACCGGCCGTGCTCGCTCTGCCAGCGTGCGGGCACCCTGTTCCACGTTAACTGCGACGCGTGGTTTTCCTGCGCTTCGCGCAACTTAGGAGATTCCACCCATGCTCAGTCTCTGGCTCCCGATCCTGTTGTCCGCGGTGTTCGTGTTTGTGCTCAGCGCGTTGATTCACATGGCGCTGCCGTGGCACAAAAATGATTTCAAGAAGATGCCCGACGAAGACGGCGTGCGCGCAGCGTTGCGTCCCTTCGATGTGCCACCGGGCGATTACATGCTGCCGCACTGCGCCGATGGAAACTATAGCACGCCGGAATATCAGGCGAAGCTGAAGGATGGCCCCAATCAACTTGTGACCGTGCTGCAAAAAGGCCCGACGCCGATGGGTCCCATCTTCGTGCAATGGTTTGTGTATCTGGTGCTGGTCGGCGTGTTCACCGCGTATGTGGCGTATCACACGTTGCCGGCGGAGGCGCCGTATCTCGCGGTGTTTCGTATCGTGGGTGCGGTCGCGTTTCTGGCCCATGCTGCAGCGCTGTGGCCGCAATCGATCTGGTTTCGCCGCAGCTGGAGCACGACCGTGAAGTCCACGATCGACGGACTGGTTTATGCGCTGGTGACGGCGGGCACCTTCGCGTGGCTGTGGCCGTGAGCGGCAACGCGGCGCAGTTGAGAGCTGAGAGGCTAGGGCTGAGAGCAGTGTTGGCGCGCGGTCGCGATCGAAGCGCGCAGCGCTTATGAAGAGGCCTCCACCGTTTGCCGAGCATCTAGGGCGGGCGGCGTGACATCCAGTCGACTCTTCCGCTCCCGGCGCATGCGCCGCCATCCTACTGCGGCCGCGAGGGCAAACATCGCCCCCCACGCATACGTTGCCGGCTCGGGCACCGGCGTGATCACGGCTCCGCCCCAGAGCGCGATGTTGTCCACGCCCACCGCGGTCGCGATCGGCGGGATCCCCGCCCCGGGACCTGGAAACGCGGCGTCGGGATTATGGAAAAGCCGCACGACATCCACACTCGCGAGCGCACCAGCCGGCGTGCCCAGCAGCCCGGCCATCAGGTCTTCGACCGCCAGGGAGAAAAACACGGTCGTCCACTCGCCGCCCGCCGGAATCAGCGCCAGGTCGTTCGTGATCGCGAGATTCACCGGCGGCCCCATGCCCTCGAAGTCCTCCAACAAGATCCTCAGCGTGACGTCCTCGGGGCCGAAGTTTCGCACATTCATGCTGATTCCCGTCACCCCCCATCGCCGTGTAGTTTCCGGCCCACTGCGGGCCACTCAACATCGCAAGCCGACTGCCCGGACCGGCGCCACGTGACGCCTGCAAAACGAGGAAACCGTCACCCTCGCCCGCCGGCCCGCCGGTGGCCAGATTGGTCGGCGGCAAGGGATGTCCGCCATCGCCGACATGCCAGCCTTGAGTGGTGCCATCTTCGAAATCGTCAACGAACAGTTGGGCGTGGAGAGCCGGCGCCGACAGCGCCAGCGCGATCGAGGTGAGGAGAAGTTTCATGAGGGGGCGGGTTCGAGTCGCATCCTATCAGCCGACGCGCGCGCCGAAAATCCGTCAGACCTGCTGCACCCCGCCTATAGTCTTTACGCGCACCCGAGCACGGAGTGCGTCCACGCCTGACTCGCGCCTGACTCGCGCCCGAGTCGGGACGCTTCGTGCCGCGACCCGGGACGCAACGTGGCTCGACTCGCGCCGGAATGCGTCTCGACTCGATCCGCGCCTGGGCACGACTAAGGCACACGCGGAGCCACGCGACTTGCCGTGCCCCGTCGGTTTTTATTCCGCCCGGAAGCGATCTGCGTCGGCCTTGTTCCAGGTGATGATCGCCTCGCCCGAGATGAAATTGCGGTCGAGATACGGGCGACCGAAGTTCACGCGCTCCTCCTTGGCCGTGCCGGCTTTGATTTCGCCGATGAGAGTCTGCATATCGAGGAGGTAGCGCATCGTGAGCTTTTCCTTCTCGCGCTTCTGCCAGTAGTGACCGCCGAAGATGAGCAACTGGTGCTCGTCGATCTCGTGGTCGGGGTTGCGGATGTAGTCGATCAACCGATCGATGCTGCGGCGATAGTTTGAAAAACCTTCAGCGGAGAAAATCCATACACCGTGGCCCGAGCCGATGCCGTCGCCACTGAAGAGGAGATGTTTTCCGCGGAGGAAATAGGCGGTGGAGTGATCGGTGTGCCCGGGAATCTTGAGCGCATCAACGACGAAGCCGTTGCCGAGGTCGAGCGAGGGCTGGTCAGCGATCGGCAGCGTGCGATCGGCGGGGAAGATTTCGCGGCCCGCGAACTCGGGCGTCTGGATCCAGAACGTCACGTGCGGGTTATCTTTGAAGGCCGGAAGCATGCCCGTGTGGTCGCCATGATGGTGCGTGACTGCTATGTAGAGTCGACGGTCGCCAATCTCCCCGGCCACGAGCGCCTGCAGCGACTCCTTCGCCTCGGGGTGCCAGGCGATGGCGTTGGAAAGATCGATGAGCAGCGCCCGCTCGCGACCGACGATGAGATACATGTCGGAGCAGTTGTTGAATCCTTTCACCTGACCCTGCGCGTCCAGGTGGATGCCGGCCGGATTGGTGTGATTCGCATCCTCGATCCGGATCACGCCCGGGATGATCGCATGCACGGTGTAGGGGCCGACTTCGCGGGACTCGGCGACAGCCACAGCGGCGGAGAGGAACACGAGCAGAACGGCGAAGAAGGATCTCATCATGGGGGCAGCGGGGAGTCGAAATCTCTGAAGCCCCGCGCCGCGCCGTGCAAGCGCGAGTCGAGCGGCGACAAACTGCTCTGCGAACATTGCATCATCTCCGTCGCAGCCGAACGAATCACGTGGGGACTCGCTCGATTGTAGAGATGGCTCCACTGCAGCCACAGATTCCGACTCGTCACGACGTTTCCCCACCATGAAGCTTCGGTGCAGGGAAAGCGGCCGATGGCAGGCCTCACCGCAGATCGCGGAAGTCATCCGGGATTGCCTGGGCGAGATGCAGAGGCCAGAACCGCTCTGTCCAGCCCGCGGCATCATAAAGAAAGGACAAATCATGAAGACACTACTCCGGGCGCTGGCGGTAGCCGTTTTGGCGGCTGCGATGATGACGATCCCCCTGGCCACCTCGGCCGACGCAGCAGACGTCATCAGGGACGAAACTGAGATCAAGGAACTCGGGCGGCGGTGGGAGGACGCATGGAACAAGCGCGACGCCGACGCGCTCACCGCGCTGCTCGCGGAAGACGTCGATTTTGTGACCGTGCTCGGGCCCCGAGGCTGGATGAAAGGCCACGCGCAATTCAAAGAAGCGCACGCGCGGATGTTCACGACGCTCTTCACCGACAGTCACTGGACGAGCCGGGAGATGCACGTGAAGTTTATCCGGCCCGATCTGGCGATTCAGCGGGTGTTGTGGTCCACGACCGGAGATCGCGTCCGCCACGTGAAACATGGGGAACCTCGCAACGGGATCTTCACGTGGGTCGTCGAGAAAAAGAATGGGAGGTGGCTGATCATCGCGTCGCAGAATACAGAGAGCATGCCGATTCTGCCGGGGCAGTGACGTAGCTGCATCAAACCCTTCGCTCGACCGAAAACACGGCGAGCGAAGGGCCGGCTGCTCCCTGCCGGTGAACGCGTGCTGCGCTCAAGTAACGGCGTCACATCGAACCCCGCCGATGCCGAAACGGGTCGAGCACGGGCTGATCGCAGCCGGCCCTCGCTCTTGGATCGCGCATGCCTGGCGGAGCAAATCGCTCGCGCTGCGGCCCGGTCTGGCTTTGCTGTGTGCGCTTTGTCGAAAACAATCCCGTTATGAAACTGCTTCGTATCCTGACCTCCTCCTTTGCCTTCTGCGCGTTGACCGTCGCCGCGCTCGCCGCGGATCCTACTGGCACGTGGAAATGGACCGTCCAGTCGCCGGCCGGCGAAATTGCTACGACGCTCAAGCTGGAATCCAAAGACGGCCAGATCGCGGGCACTTATTCGAACCAGTTCGGCACGAGTCCGATCAAGAACGCCTCGTTCAAAGACGACCTGCTCGCCTTCGACGTGGTGCGAGATCTTGGCGGCAACGAGTTCGTGATACAGTATCGCGGCAAGCTCGAGGGCGACACCATCCAAGGCACGATCGAAGCGGGCGGCATGGGGAAGCTCGATTGGAATGCCAAACGCGCTTCGAAAGAGTAGCGACGGGGCCGAGGCCTCGAGTCGCCCCCGTGCGAGCCGGCGGAGGCAAACGTAACGGACAAGAAAGCCCTGCTTCATATCTCCCGGCACAGGCCGATACTTGGAATCCAGCCGGAGTCGGGTCGTTGAGCCTCTCACGATTCCTTGGATCCGGCTCAACCACGACACACTCCAACCATCCCCCCGCGTTCCCTCGTCTATCACTATGGCAAACCTCCGCTCCTCCCTTCCGCGTCCAGAATCCGCTCCACTGCCTGGGTGGAAATCACTCCTCCGAGGGACCGCGCTGGCATGTTTGATGACGGCGAGCCTATCGGCGCAGTTGGTAAGCTACCGCGTCAATTTCAGCGTGGGCGAAACCCGGCATGGCACGGTGTTTGGCCTCGGCGCGTCTGACACTTTTTCGGTCACATTTTCTTTCGATCTGTCGGCCACTCCGCAGCCCATCTCCGTGCCGCAAGATTTCCTCACCGAGGGTGCAACGGGGTCCTGGTATCTCTTCGCCGTGGAATCGATCACAGAGATCTCCGGCAGTTTTGGAACCCGCTCATTTACGCTGCAGGATTTGCAAACGATCACTTTGCAGAAGTTTCCAAATGAAGAAGCCGAGCTCTTTCCGACGGTATTCATAGCCGATACCGATCTCACGACGGCACCCTCAATCGTGAAGTTTAATTACGACTTCATCGACGGCAGTTTTTTCAACTTGGGATCATTCGTTTCGGATCCTGACAATGAGGAGTATTACTTCTACGACGCAGGCTGGACAGCGGCAGATCTCAGCTTGGATTCAGCAGCATCAGGTCATGTCACTTCGATCGAAACGATCACCGCGGTGCCGGAACCTTCGACCTATGCTGCGATCGCGGGAGCCGGTGCGCTGGGGTTTGCCGTGTGGCGCCGTCGGCGCGCGAGCATCCGGCGCGGTTGAGAGTATAGCCGTGAGCGCCGGCGGGGAGAGCCGGATACGCCACCGGAAAAGAATGCGTGAACGCAGCGGTAGAGTTTCCGAGCACCGCGGCCGCAGGCTACACAGGAATCAACAAGCCTGACCCGGCGTCTCGAACGATACATTGGTTCAGCGAAGGTGATGGCCCGCCACGACGCGCAATGCCACCGCACCAGTCCGCGAAGACGCATAGACCACACCGCGGGTAATACATTAAGTGAACCGGCGATGTGAGTAGCGACCATCGCCTATCAACAAAAAAGCCGCGGCAGTCACGCCGCGGCTTCGTGAAGTTCACTTATTGGCAGGCCTCGCACTCGCCGCCGTTGCGCATGGCTTCGATGCTGCACGCGAGCTTTTGCTCGGCGGTGTAGGTTTTCTTCTCGGGTTGAGAGTTGAGAGCTGAGGGTTGAGCGCTCGTGTCACCCGCGACGCCGCGGACTTCTTTTTTCATCGAGACGGTGGCCTTTTCGATGTTGGAGGCGCCGAGGCTGCGGAGGTAATAGGTCGTCTTCAGGCCAGCGTGCCAGGCGTGGCGATACATGTGGGAGAGCGTCTTCAGGTCGGGCGTCTTGATCCACAGGTTCACGGATTGGCTCTGGTCGATCCACTTCTGGCGGCGCGCGGCGGCGTCAACGATCCACTTGGGATCGATGTCGAACGCGGTCAGGTAGCGGGCCTTCAGGTCGGACGGGATGCGCTCGATGTCCTTCAGTTCGCCGTCGAAATACTTGAGGTTGTCGATCATGTCCTGGTCCCACAGGCCGCGCTCCTTGAGATCCTTCACGAGGAACGGATTCAGGACGATGAACTCGCCCGAGAGATTGGACTTAACGAACAAGTTTTTATAGGTCGGCTCGATGCAGGGGCTCGTGGCCGTGATGTTCGAGATCGTGGCGGTGGGGGCGATGGCGAGCACGTTGCTGTTGCGCATGCCCTGTTTCGCGATCTTGGCGCGGAGGGGCGTCCAATCGAGTTTGCCGCCGCGGGGGACTTCGACGGTGACGCCGCGCTCGGATTCGAGGAGGTCGATCGTGTCT
>JAEYQF010000351.1 GCA_023410155.1 Verrucomicrobiota bacterium
CAAGCCCAGATCACGACGACGATCGCGAGCAGCCCCAGCCAATGACCGTAGCTGCCCGCCAGGATCGTCAGCCGCCAGTCCACCCATGAGGGGGCGGGCTCCACTGTCAGCAGCCCCAGGCCGAGAAACGCGATCGAGACGAGTTGCAGGCAGCGGCTGAACATCGGTGAAGTGATGCGCGTGATGCGGGCAAAGACGTGGCGGAAGCGCAAAAACTTTCTCGGGCGTTTTGCGTCGGCCCGCGGGCACGCACCCGGAACGCAACGAAATCGTGCAATGCGGCGGCGGTTCGTTTCTGTTGCGTTCGCGATCATGGCCACTCTCCGCCGCCTCGACCAATTGCTTTCCAACCTCGGTTACTGCTCCCGCAGCGAAGCGCGCGACTGGGTGAAGGCCGGCGCCGTGACCGTCGCGGGCGAACCAGCGAAAAACGCCGCGCAAAAAGTCGCGGCGGATACGGTGCAGGTGGACGGCGAACCGCTCGACCATCCCGACGGCATTCTCCTGTTGCTGCACAAGCCGCTCGGCCTCGTGTGCTCGCATGATGAACGCGAGGGGCCCAACATCTACTCGCTGTTCCCGTCGCGCTGGCGCGCGCGCAATCCGGTGGTGACCTCGATCGGGCGGCTGGACAAGGAAACCAGCGGGCTGCTGCTCGTGACCGATCAGTCAGCCCTGGTGCACCGACTGACATCGCCCAAGCACAAGGTGCCGAAGGTCTATCGGGCCACGCTCGATCGCGATGTCTCCACAGAATGGATACCGCGTTTCGCGAGCGGCACCCTGCAGCTCGAGGGCGAGGACACGCCGTGCGCGCCCGCGGAGCTCTCAATCGCCGGCCCCCGCGAAGCCGAACTGACGCTCACGGAGGGCCGTTACCACCAGGTGCGGCGGATGTTCGCCGCCGTGGGCGCGACGGTGCTCACGCTGCACCGCACCCAGTTTGGCCATTTGAAAATCGAAGAGCTCCCGCCGGGTGAATGGCGGGAGCTCCCGTTGGCTGAGTTTGGAACGGTCTGAAGCCGCGGGCGCGAGGCCGCGCGTTTTCAATCCCGATCGGAAACCTGAAAGACGAGGGGCTGCAGCATGCGGGTATTGACCTTGCGGCCGCCCTTCACGCCGGGGCGGAATTTCCATTTGACGATCGCGACCAGCGCAGGGTCCTCGAGGCGTTGGTGCGTAGATTTGACGATGTAGGGCTGCACGACATCACCCTTGGCATCGACGATGAATCCGACGCGCACTTCGCCGCGGAAGCCCGCTTCGCGCAGGCCGACCGGCACCTGCGGGGCGACGCGAACGATCGGCTCCGGGATGCGATCGAGGTCGGCGATGTTGAAGAGGTTGCTCATGCCTTCGCCGGGGCGACCGCCACGGTTGATGTGGGTGGGGATCGAGATCGCCTTGGCGGCGCTCAGGTCCTGCTGCGGCGTGAGGGTGGAAAAGTCGATCTGTTGCACGAAGGCGTTGGACAGGTCGACCGTGGAGGGCACGTCCGCGAGCGTGGGCACCGAGAGACCGAGATCCATGGGCGGCTCGTCGGAATCAGTCGGCAGCGGCTCGGGCTCGTCGAGCTCCTTGAGGTCGGGCATCACGAGCGCGATCGTCATCTCCTCTTCGACGACGACTTTTTTGACGACCGTCGGCTTATCGTTGAACCCGAAGAGCAGCAACGCGTGCAGCGCGGCCGAGGTCAGGACGGCGCCGACCATCACCGTGCGGGAACGACCGCCGGAGTGGTAGCGCCACGCGCCGACTTCGTAGGGGCGTGGCTTGCGAGCCGGCGGGGGCGCCGCGAGGACGGAGATGGATTCGGTAGGGGTAGAAGTTGTCATGGGTTGATGATATCCGTATATCGGCGCGAAACCCCCGCATAGGTTGGCAAAAGCGTCGCATCGCTTGCTCGTGAGCGCAGATCTTGGCCGGTGCGCGCTGCTCAAATCTTGCTCTTCGCGACCGGGGCGGAGTTGCATGGTTGCATGTATGAATTTCCCCTCACGGGCGCTCAGCGTTCGTATCTCCGCGGTTTGGGTCAGGTGACCAAGCCCTCGCTGAAGCTCGGGCACGCGGGCGACTCGCCGGCGTTCTATGGCGAGCTGCAAAAGCTCCTCCGGCGCCATGAACTGGTGAAGGTGCGCTTCGTCGGCGTGGAGCGCGACGCCCGGGAGGCACTCTGCGCTAAAATCGCCGACGAGGGGCGCTGCCTGTGCGTGGGCGCGGTCGGACATACCGCGCTGTTCTACCGTCAGAATCCCGAGCCTGCAGAGCGACAGATCACGCTGCCCGCATGAGTCCCGCTGCCAGCGGTGACGGAGCTTGGCAGCGCGCCGAGCGTGTGCGATGAGTCGCGCGTCCCCGCCTCCGGAGCCGACGTGAATCTCCTCGACCGCTACATCTTCAAAGGCGTCTTCGTGACCTGCGCGGGCGCGATCGCATTGTTCGCGTTCATCGTCATCGTGCCCAATGTCGCGCGCGAACTGCTGCCGCGTGTGATGGCTGGCCAGCTCTCCGCGGCCGCGTTGGCCCACTTCATCGTGCTGCTCCTGCCGCACGCGATCACTTACGCGCTGCCGATGGGCATGCTGACGGGCGTGCTGCTCACGCTCGGGCGATTGTCAGCGGACAGCGAAGTGACCGCGATGCGTGCAGCCGGCGTGGGCCTCGGACGGATCGCGCTGCCGATCGTGTTGCTCGCCAGCGCGGCAGTGGGCCTGGCGTTGTATTTCAACTTCGAATCCATGCCGCGTTCACGCGTGCAGTATTACAAACAGCTCGCCGCCGCCGTGCGCGCGAACCCGCTGAGTTTTATTGTGCCGAAGACCTTCATCCGCGACTTCCCGGGCTACGTCGTCTACGTGCACGAGAAGGACGGCGCCCTCCTGCAGGACTTCTGGCTCTGGCAACTCGACGAAAACAAGCAGGCTGTCCGCGTCGTGCATGCGGTCTCCGGGCAGATCGATTACGACGAGGCCGACAACTCCTTTGTGCTGCGGCTGTTCGACGCCAAGGTCGAGTCGCGCGTCGATCGCGCACCCGAGGATTTCTCCGAGGCGCCACTCGTCGGATCGTTTGAGCAGTCCGACCCGATACGCCTTTCCCTGGAGCGATTTTTCGGCCCCGCCGGCGCTGCGCGGATGAAGGACGACTGGCTCACCTACTCCCAGCTCAAGTTGAAACGCGCGGAACTCGCCGCCGCGCCGATGCCCGAGGACACCGCCGGCGCTGCGGACCTGCGGCAGCGACGCCTGAAGCTCGACCTGATCATCAGCGACAAATTCAACCTCTCGCTCGCCGTGTTGTCGCTCGCCTGCATCGGCGTGCCGCTCGGGCTTAAAGTTTCTCGTCGTGAAACATCCGCCAACCTCGGCGTAGCGCTCGTGGTGGCGATGAGCTTCTACCTCGCGACCACTTCGGTGAAGGTCCTCGATCGCCACCCTGAACTACGCCCGGATGTGCTGCTCTGGCTCCCCAACCTCCTTCTCCTCGGGGCCGCGATCTGGCTGCTCAGCAAAATCAGTCGCCGCTAGTTCGCCGCCGGGGACCGACCCGAAGCGCAGTCGCGACTCGACGTGGATCTTGGGTCGAATCGGGACGCACCCGGTCCCGACCCGATCCAGCCACAGGCACGAGCCAATCCGCATCTCCCGCTTGCCTCGCCCGCGGCGGCGCGTCCAACCTTTCGCCCTTCCCGATGGCCGACGCCAAAAACTTCACGTTCATCTGTGGCGCCGACGACTTTCTCGTCGGTCGGCTCGGCGCGGAACGCTACGCCGCGCTCGCTGCGGAAGTGCCGGATGAGTTTTCACGGGAAGTCCTGAGCGGTTTCGCCGGCAACGTCGGCGAGGTCGAAACGGCGGTGAATCGCTTTCGCGACTCCGTGCAGACGGTGTCGATGTTCGGCGGCAAACGCGTGGTCTGGCTCAAGGACGTGAATTTCCTCGCCGATACCGTCACCGGACGCGCTGAGGGCACGCTGAAGATCATCGAGGATCTCCAGCAGATTCTCGCCTCCATCAATCCCGCGGAAACGGCTGTCCTGATCACCGCCGCACCGGTGGACCGCCGCCGCGCATTTCCCAAATGGTGCGAGAAAAACGCCGACTTCACGCTCGTCGGCGGCGACGACAAGGATGGAGCCGCGCTGGCCGGTGTCGCGCTCGCAGAAGCGCGAAGGCTCGGCGTGAGTTTTGCGCCCGGCGCCGTCGAGTTGTTGCTCGCCAAAGTCGGCAGCAACACCCGCCTGCTGGTCGAAGAAGTGCACAAGCTCGCCACGTCCGCGGACGAAGGCGCGCCCATCGACGAGGCCATGGTCGCGGACCTCACGCCCAACGTAGCCGAAGGCGATTTCTTCGAAGCCGCGGAGGCGTTCTTCAGCGGCGATCTCAAGTGGACGCTGGCCGCGCTGCACCGCCACTTTTTCACCGGAGGCGATGCGCGGCCCGTCATCTCCGCGCTCCAAAATCGCAATCGGATCCTCCTGCAAGTGCGCGCGCTCGTCGACGCAGGTGAGGCCCGTGTCGGTCCGCGCGGGCTCGACGGTTTGCCGAAGGCCGCGACGACCTACGGCGGCAAGTTCATCGGTGCGACCGAGAAGAGCTCTTACAATCTGCTCACGCAAAACGCGTGGTATGTCGGCAAGCTCGCGAGCACAGGCAAGCTGCCCACGCTCAAGCGCCTGATCGACAACCAGCAGGAGCTCATCGTCGCGTTCAAAGAGCTGATCGAGCGCCCCCGCGAGCAGGAGGAAGTCCTCCGCGAGATGGCCGTGCGGTGCCTGTCGGCGTAGGGTATTTGTCACCTCCGTCTCGCGCCCGCTCGTTCTCGTTGTCGTAGTCGTTCTCGTTCTCTCGAGAACGCGAAGGAGCCCGGACCGCGCCGACCCTTTGCCGCGACACGCTCCGGCCTTGCCCCGCTACGGCCGGCTCGCTCCACTCGCAGGCTCCCATGTCCTCGATCCCTTCCCAATTCACCGGCGTCACGGTCGTCGCCAAAGCCAACGTTTACTTCGACGGCAAAGTCGTCAGCCACACGGTCCTCACCGCCGACGGCGCGAAGAAAACGCTCGGGCTCATCTACCCCGGCACGTATCACTTCGGCACCGGCGCGCCGGAGCGCATGGAGATCGTCGCGGGCGCGTGCCGCGTTACGCTCGACGGCTCCACCACGGCCCAGGACTACGCCGCTGGCACCTACTTCGACGTCCCCGGCAACTCCGGCTTTACGATCGAAGTCGCGGGCGGCCTTTGTGAATACATCTGCTCGTTCCTGTAAACGCGCGCGCTCTCCGCGCCTGAGCTGAAACAGGCGCGGGTTTTCGCCACTTTGCGTTCGCAACGCCCCCTCCATTGCGCTGACACTCGACCTCCGCCGTGAACGACTCTGCCTCTCCCGCCGCCGCGCCGATCCTCAACGTCCTCGCCGACCGCTATGCCTCGCCCGCGATGCGCGACATCTGGTCGCAAACCGGCCGCGTCGCCCTGGAGCGCGATTTCTGGATAGCCGTCATGAAAGGCCAGCGTGACCTCGGCGTGCCGATCCCCGCCGAGGCGATCAAGGACTACGAGAAGGTGAAGTCGCAGATCGACCTAGACTCCATCGCCAAGCGCGAACGCGTGACACTCCACGATGTGAAGGCGCGCATCGAGGAGTTCTCCGACCTCGCGAAGCGCCAGTTCATCCACCTCGGCCTGACCAGCCGCGACCTCACGGAAAACGTCGAGCAACTTCAGATCCTGCGCGGCCTGAAGCTCGTGCATTTCAAAGCCACCGCCGGCCTGCTCGCGCTCGCGAGACAAGCAGAGGCGCACCGCGACCTGATGATCACGGGTCGCACGCACAACGTCCCCGCGCAGCCCACGACGCTCGGCAAACGCCTCGCGATGTTTGGCCAGGAACTCCTCATTGCCACGACCCGGATCGGTGAGTTGCTGGAACGTTATCCCGTGCGCGGCCTGAAAGGCGCCGTAGGCACCCAGCTCGACCAACTCACGCTCCTCGGCGGCCGCGCCGAAAAGGTCGGCGAACTCGAGCGCCGCGTGCTCAAGCACCTCGGCTTCCGCGCCTCGCTCGACTCCGTCGGGCAGGTGTATCCACGTTCCTTGGACTTCGAGGTCGTGACCGCGCTGCACCAACTCGGCGCCGCCGCGGCGAGCTTTGCGACGACGCTCCGCCTCATGGCCGGAGCCGGCCTGCTCACCGAAGGTTTCCAGGAAGGCCAGGTTGGCTCGTCCGCCATGCCGCACAAGGTCAACGCCCGCAACTGCGAGCGCATCTGCGGTTTCTCCACGATTCTCGGTGGCTACGTCGCGATGACCAGCGGCCTCGCCGGCCACCAATGGAACGAAGGCGACGTCTCCTGCTCGGTCGTTCGCCGCGTCGCGCTGCCGGACGCGTTTTTCGCGATCGACGGCCTGCTCGAGACTTACCTCACCGTCCTCCGCCAGATGGAGGTTTTCCCGGCTGCCATCGCCGCCGAAAACGAGCGCAACCTGCCCTTCCTCGCCACGACCACGATCCTCATGGAAGCCGTGAAACGCGGCGCCGGTCGCGAGACCGCTCACGAAGCGATCAAGGAACACGCGCTCGCCGCCGCGAAAGCACTTCGCTCCGGCAACGGCGACGCCGACCTCCTCGGCCGCCTCGCCGGCGACAAGCGCATCGGCCTAAACAAAAAAGCGCTGCAAACCATCCTTTCGGAAAACGCCCGCTTCGTCGGCGCCGCGCCCCATCAAGTGGACGCGTTTCTCGACGAAGTGAAACCGCTCGCGAAGCGCGTCAAAGGCGCCGCCGATTACAAGCCCGGTCGCTTGCTGTAAGAGGCACGACTCGAGCCGGCCCCTGTCGCGACCCGGTCCGCACCCGGTCCCGACTCGATCCGCACACGCTCCCGGGCCGGTTCGCACTTTGGCGCGAACGGCTCCGCGCACGCGCTGTCTCGCTACGCCACAACGCCACTTTCACGCGTAAAAATTGGGTTTGCATCCCCCCCGCGCGAACGGCTTCTTTGAACGTTCACGTTATTTCCAACCCTTTACACACAATCTGTCATGGCTGAACTTGTAGGAAATGTTTTGGTGGGCCAGTCGGGCGGTCCCACCGCCGTCATCAACGCGAGCGTCGCGGGCATCATCGCGGAAGCGTTGAACCATGAGTGCGTGGAGGAAATCTACGGTGCGCTCAACGGCGTGCTCGGCATCCTGAACGAGGATCTGATCGACCTCGCCGCGGAGTCCCAGCAGCAGATCCGCGCCCTCAAACACACCCCCGGCGCCGCCCTCGGCACGTGCCGCTACAAGCTCAAAAAGCAGCAGGATTTCGAGCGCGTGCTCGAAGTTTTCAAAGCGCACAACATCCGCTACTTCTTCTATATCGGCGGCAACGATTCCCAAGACACGGCCGACAAGATTTCCAAGCTCGCCGCGCAACAGAACTACGACCTGCGCGTCATCGGCGTGCCGAAGACGATCGATAACGATCTGCCGATCACCGACCACACTCCGGGCTACGGCAGCGTGATCAAGTATCTGGCCACCAGCCTCCGCGAGCTCGCTTGCGACAACGAGGCGATGGGCCAGGGCGACCTCGTCTCCATCGTCGAGGTCATGGGCCGCAGCGCTGGCTGGATCGCCGCCGGTGCCGCGCTCGCGAAGCGCCGCGACCACCCGCACGATCCGCCGCACCTGATCTACTTGCCCGAGATCCCGTTCGATCAGGCGAAGTGCCTCGAGGACATCAAACGCGTCCTGAAGCGTGAGAAGTTCTGCCAGATCGTCGTCGCGGAAGGTCTCATCGATGCCGACGGCAACTACGTCGCGGCGGACGCCGCCCAGGATGCCTTCGGCCACGCCCAGCTCGGCGGCGCCGGTGACTTCCTAAAGGAGCTCGTCGAAACCAATCTCCCCGGCGTGAAGGCGCGCGTCGCCAAGCCTGGTATCGTCCAGCGCGCAGCGTCGCACGCGGCCTCGAAGACCGATGTCGACGAAGCATTCCTCGCGGGTCAGGCCGCGGTGAAGGCCGCGATCGAGGAAGCCGAGTCCGACAAGATGGTGACGCTCGTCCGCGGCGATACCGATCACTACTCCGTCGAAACCGGTCTCGCTCCTTTGAGCGACATCGCCAACGGCGTGAAGAAGCTTCCGCGCGAGTGGATCAACGAAGACGGCACGAGCATGAACTTCCAGTTCCTCCGCTATGCGCAGCCGCTGATCCAGGGCGAAGTCGCCGTGCCGCACGAGAATGGCGTGCCGGTTTACGCCCGCCTCGACAAAGTCCGCGTCGACAAGGTGCTCCCGGCGTTCGTCCCCTAAGTCACGGCTGACAGCCGCTGACGTTTTTTCCCAAAGGCCGGTCGCGAGATCGGCCTTTTTGCTGCGCGGATTTCGCGAAACAGCATTTACGGTCCTGCGTCAGGTGGTTCACTCGAACCTCCCCATGACGTTTGTCCGCTCAGTTGCCTTCACCGCTGTTCTCATCGCCAGCCCGTTTGCCGCGGCTCAAAACACCGACGAGATCGTGCGTCAGGAGCCTTATGTGGTCGAAGGGAAGTTGCTCACCGATTCACCGGCGACGGTCAGCACAGTCGAATTCGCCAACCGGCCCCAAAGCGAACTCACGCTGCCGCAACTCTCGGCCGACACGGCCAACTTCCACCTCGCTGCCAACGACGCGCGCGGCTTCAACGACACCTACGCGCTGCGCGGCCTGACCAACACGCCGATCTTCGGCGATCCCGCGATCAGCTTTTACCTCGACGATCTGCCGCTCGGGAGCGGGTTTACGTTTCCCACCGAGTTCGTCGGCATCGCGCGCGCCGAGCTGCACCGCGGTCCCACGCAAAACACGGTGTTTGGCCGCGCCGGTTCCGCCGGTGTCGTGACGCTCTCCACGCCCGAAGCATCGTCGCTCGCCACCGGTTCGGTGCGTGCGAGCATCGGCAACTACAGCGCGCGCGCCGCCGCCGCTGAAGTCGCCACGCCCGCGAGCGGTCCGGTCAATGCCTACGTGGCGGTCGGTTACGCGGAGCGTGAGGGTTTTGTTCAAAACACGCAGCTCAACGCCCGCGTGGACGACAAGGAAGCGCTCTCCGGTCTGGCGCGTATCCGTTTTCGTGCGACAGACACCGCGGAAATCACGTTGCTAGCCACCGCGCTGCGCGCGCGTGACGGCGCCCAGCCGCTCGTGCCGCTCGGCCGTCCGCTTTTCGAAGTCAGCCGCAGTGCCGAAGGCGTGACGGAAGTCGACGCCTACAACGCCGCGCTCTCCGCTGCGTTCGTCACGCCGATCGGTCGACTCACCGCCACGACGAGCGTCACGAACTGGGAACTCGGGCCCTATTACAACACGCTCGATTTCGGTTTCGCCGAACTGACGAACGGCTCGAACCTCAAGCAGCGCCTCTGGAACGAGGAGATCAAGCTGGTCTCCACCGAGAGCGACAAGTTCCACTGGCAGGCCGGTGCGTTCTTCTCGGATGGCCACACCGACGGCGGCTTTGTGCGGCAGTTCGGCCCCATGGCCTTCGAAGAATCCACTTACCGCATCGATCAGCAACTCCTCGCCGGTTTCGGCGAAATGACGATCGATCTTTCCGCGGAACTCGCGCTCACCGTGGGTCTCCGCGCCGAGCGCTCGAAAAAGGAAATGGACCGCCGTGAAATCGTGCCCACCGACAACCGCTACGTGCGTCACGCGGAGTCCACCGCGCTGCTTCCGAAGATGGGCCTGAGCTACGCCTTGGCGCCGACCGTGCAACTCTTCGCCACCGCGGGCGCCGGCCACAAGCCGGGCGGCTTCTCGGCCTTCACCGGCAACGCCGCGCTCGCAGCCTTCGGCCCGGAGCGCACCAAGACGTTCGAAGCCGGCGTCACGCACCAGCCCTCGCGCGAGCTTTCGACGACGTTCCGCGCGTTCTGGTATGATATTTCTGGATACCAGATCGAACGCTCCTTCGCGACCGGCTCGCCCGCGGGCGACGACTATCTCGTGATCAACGCACCCAAGGCTCGATCGCTCGGCGCCGAAATCGAGGCCTCATGGCGTCCCGTGTCCGGCCTGGCGATCTCCGGCGCATTTGGCGTCACACAGGTCGAGCTGCGCCGCTTCACCGATCCCTACACGAACATCAGCTACACCGGAAAGCAGGCGCCCTATGTGCCCGTGCTCGATGGCAGCCTCCGCGTGAATTACCAGCACGCGACCGGATTCTTCGTCGGCGGCAGCGTCACGCTCACCGGCCGCACGTATTTTTCCGAGGATGAGTCCCTGATGTTCGGCCAGCGCGCTTATACGCTGCTCGGTGCCCAACTCGGCTATGCGACCGCGCGTTATCGCGTGACGCTCTTCGGCGCGAACCTCACCGACGAACGCTACTACAGCTCGATCTCGCCCGGCACCTTCCACGCGACACCCGGCGCTCCGCGCACCTACGGTGTCGAGGCAACGCTGAAGTGGTAACGCTGCTCTGAAGCCGCAGGGTCGGCGGCCGGGACGCGTCACGGTTTGACCGCGACGTAGGGCTCCTCAAGCAAGACCGGCTGTTCGCGTTTCGTGAGCAGGCGCCACCACACGTTCGCGTTTGCGAGGAACACGACCGTCACCAGCACAAGGAACACGCCCGTCACGACCGCGTTTACCTGTTGGTTGAAGAGCAAGCGCTCCCACGTCGCGATTTGCTCGGGCGTGCCGCCGGCAGCGATTCTTGCACCGAAGTCACGCGCCGCCGCAAGGAACCCGAGTCGCGGATCATCGGCGAAAATCTTCATCCATCCCGCGTTCATTGTCACTGCAAGCAACCATGCGAGCGGCGCGAGCGTGCACCAGAGATAGCGCACGCGCCCCATCTTGATCAGCACCGTCGTGCCGAGCGACAGCGCGATCACCGCGAGCAACTGGTTCGCTACACCGAAGATCGGCCAGAGCGAGTTGATGCCGCCGAGCGGATCGATCACGCCCTGATAAAGGAACCAGCCCCAGCCGCCAACAAAGAGCAGCGTTGCCAGCGTGCCTGCCCAGAACGACCGCGTGTTCGCAAACGGCTTCCACACCGTGCCGAGTAGATCCTGCACGACGAAGCGCCCCACCCGCGTGCCGGCGTCGATCGTCGGCAGGATGAACAACGCCTCGAACATGATCGCGAAGTGATACCACAGCGCGAGCGCGGCCTTGCCGCCAAACGCGCCCGCAAACATCTGCGCCATGCCCGCCGCAAACGTCGGCGCTCCGCCCGCACGGCCCACCATCGTTTTTTCGCCCATGTCATCGGCGAGCGTCTGCATGTCGGCGGGCGTGACAGGGAATCCGTGCGAGGTGATCGTGGCGGTGACCGCCGCCACGTCGCCCTTCATGTTGATCGCGAAATACTGGCCCGGCTCCATCGCGCAGGCCGCGATGAGCGCCATGATGCCGACCATCATCTCCGTGATCATCGCACCGTAGCCGACCACACGGATGTCCGACTCGCGCGCGAGCAGCTTTGGCGTCGTGCCCGACGAGATCAGCGAGTGAAAACCCGACACCGCCGCGCACGCGATCGTGATGAAGCAGAACGGAAACACCGGCCCGGCAAACACGAGCCCGGTGCCGTCGATGAACTTCGTCAAAGCCGGCATCTTGAGATCCGGCGCGAGCACGACGATCGCCACCGCCAGCGCTACCACCGTGCCGATTTTCATGAACGTGCTCAGGTAGTCGCGCGGCGCGAGCAGCAGCCACACCGGTAACACCGACGCGAGGATGCCGTATCCAATAATCCACCACGCGAGCGTCGTGCCGTGCAGCGTGAATGCCGCCTCCCACGAGGTGCCGTGCAAAAACTGACCTCCGTAGACCGACGCGAGCAACGCCACCACGCCGAGTGCGCTCACGACGCCGAGCCATTTGCCGCCGTGGCCGATGAATCGCATCGCACAGCCCATCGCGACTGCGATCGGCATCGTCGCCGCAATCGTGAACAATCCCCACGGACTTTCTGCGAGCGCGTTCACCACCACGAGACCGAGCACCGCGAGCAGGATCACCATGATCGCGATGATGCTCAAAAGCGCCGCGAGTCCGGCGACCGGCCCCACCTCGTCGCGCACCATGCGTCCGAGGGAGCGGCCGCCGCGACGCACCGAACAAAACAGAATCACACAGTCGTGCACCGCGCCACCGAGCGTGGCGCCAATCAAAATCCAAAGCATGCCCGGCAAAAATCCAAACTGCGCCGCCAGCACCGGACCGACGAGCGGCCCCGGTCCCGCGATCGCCGCGAAATGGTGTCCAAACACCACCCAGCGATTCGTCTTCACGAAATCTTTCCCATCCTCGTGCACGATCGCCGGCGTCGCGCGCAGTTCGTCGAGCGTCAGCACCTTCGCCATCAACCAGGCCGAGTGAAATCGATACGCGATGGCAAAGACGCACGTGGACGCGACGACCATCCAAAGCGCGTTGACGGCTTCGCCACGCGATAGCGCCAACACTGCAACGGACGCGGCGCCGGCGAGCGCTACGGCAATCCAGCCGAGTAGACGAAGGGGAGTCTTGGGAAAGATGGATGCTGGGGTCTCGCTCATCGCAACGGGCAGGGGTGTGGCGGCGAGAGCTACAGGTGCAACTCGAGTCGATCAAGTGTGCAGCAGAGCAGAGGCATGGTGACCACTAGCTCGAGCCGATCCGCACTCAGGCCTGAGCCGGAACGGACATGAGCATGACTCGGTCCGCGCGCGACCTCGGTCCGGTGCGCATCGGCCACGCTTCAAGGCGGGCCAAGGTCGCCTCGCATTTCGCCTCCCTTAGTGCGAGAGCAGGAGATCTTCAGATACGGATAATCCAGCCGATGAGTTGAGCAGCCGATGCAACTGCACTCCCACAAGACGGGCCGACCCCTGCTCTGGCGGGCGGCCGGCGAGCCCGACGCACAGACCCGCGCGGCATATGCGTTGGCGACAGAGCGGGTGCATCAGGCGATTCGCTCCGGAAACTTGCTCACCCCGGGTGAAGCACTCGCCTTGGCTGGACCTGCCGTGAGAACCAAGGAAACCCTCTACTCCATCGCGCGAAACGTTTCTTGGTCCTTGGGTTGCGATACCGACCAGCTCCATTCGTTGCTCGAAGAGAGATATCCGGCCTTTCGACTCTCAGCCCAACGTTGAGAGGCGACTCCGACCTCGGAGTCCTGCGCTGCGGCCAGGCGAGGCCAAATTGCACCTTGACGAAAGTGCCCGGAATTACAGAAATTTTTGTAATGCCTGTATGCCGAAGGTAACCCAGGAGAACTCGAGCTCATCGGACTCAGCTGCTGCAGAGCCGCCGAAAGAGGCGCGCACCCTTTCCGAGACGGAGCTGCAGATGATCGAGAACTGCGTGAAGCTGGCGGACGAGCTGGGATTCCCGCGTTCGCTGTCCCAGATCTACGGGCTGGTGTTCATTTCACGTCGGCCAGTGACGGCACAGGATTGCGTAGACGCGTTGAGGATCAGCCGGAGCTCAGCGGGACAGGGACTTAAGGCGCTTCGGGATGCTGGCGCGATTCGGCCGGCCTTTGAACTCGGCGCCCGTCGTGAGGCTTTCATCATCGAGCCGGATCTGGGCGTGCTTGTGAAATCGATCGTGGAGCGGAAGGTGATCCCCGCGTTCGACAATTTCTTCAATGAGATCGAGCGCATCGAGCAATCCCTCGAAAGCGAAGATCAGGACTTCTTGAGCAGTCGAATCCAGAAAATGGAGCGCTGGCGATCGAAACTCAGCCGCGCGCAAAAATGGCTGCTGCTATGAACGAAGCCGACGCGTCACTCACCAGCATCCCTCATCAAACGCCGTGGCGGATTCAGCGTTCGGTGATTTTCGCGTGCTTCATCCGTGAGATCAACGCTCGCTTCGGACGCCTGCAGTTCGGCTATTTTTGGGCGCTGGCGGAGCCGATCATGTATATATTGGTTTCGTCGCTGATCCGTGGGCGCTTCACGGGCGCACCGCACGCCGGGCTGCCCACGATGGTGTTCTTCACGTCGGGGGTGCTGCCGTTCCTGTTGTTCCGCAATATCGTAAACGGATCGGTCTCCGTCATCGAGAACAACATGAGTCTCTTCAACTACCAGCGAGTGAAGCCCATCGATGTGTTTCTCGCTCGAGCCATGGTGGATCTGATGACCAAGTTCGCCGTCGGAGCGATCCTCTTTACGGGCTTCTATCTCGCGGGCATCAGGGTGACGTTTAATAGTTTTCTGCTGTCGCTGGCGGCGCTGGGAACGTTGTTGGCTTTGGCCTGCGGTATGGGCCTGATCGCATTGATCATCGGACCGCTGTGGCCGGACAGTAAGAAGGTCGTGCATGCGATCAACCGCCCGCTGCTTTTCGTCTCCGGTGTTTTCTTCACGGCCAGTTCGATTCCCCAAGCGCTGCGAGACTGGGCGCTATATAATCCTTTGGTGCACGCGTTCGAACTCCTGCGCGGCGCACTTTTCGTGGACTACACGTCGCACGAGGGCAGTTGGACCTATCTGCTCAGTTGGACCATCGGGTCACTGTTGGTGGGGCTGATCGTTTACCGGCTGTTCCGGGTAAAGGTGGTCACCTCCGGATATCTCCAGTAGTCATGATCAAGCTAGAGAACCTGACGAAGTCGTATCGCATCACCGGCGGACGGCACTATGTTTTCCGGGAGGTAAACGCCGTGCTCCCCGAAGGAGCCAACATCGGCATCATCGGCCCCAACGGCGCAGGCAAATCGACCTTACTCGGCATCCTCGGCCGCGTGGATCACCCCGACAGCGGACGAGTAGTCAGCAACAAGAGCTTCTCCTGGCCCATGGGTTTGAAAGGTGGTTTCCTGAATCACCTGAGCGGGCGGGAAAACTGCCGGATGGTCTGCAACCTCTACGGCCTCCCGCACGACGTGATCAAAAAGAAGGTCGCGCTCATCAAAGAACTTTCCGGCATCGGGAAGTATTTCGAGGAACCGGTGCGCAATTATTCTTCGGGCATGGGCAGCCGACTGGGATTCGCGCTCAGCATGGCGTTCGATTTCGACTACTTCCTGATCGACGAAGTGACCGCGGTGGGCGACGCGCACTTCAGCATGTCGGCAAAAATGGCCCTGGAGGAAAAGGCCAAGCGCTCCCGGGTCATCATGGTCTCTCACAATATGGGAGATATAAAGAAATTCTGCGACGTGGGCGTCTTGATCAAGGATGGCCAAATCACTGTCTTTGATAAGCTCGACGATGCGATTCGCGCCTACCTGCCGCAAACCAAGGAGGCCGGCCCCTTGGACGAAGCGGTAAAGAAAGCCGCCGTGAAGGAGCTCGGCATCAAGAAAGTCGAACTGCCAGACGTCGTATCGAAGTTCGTGCCAGAGATTCGCACCCGTCTGGGATTGGTCGAGAAAGTGCTCCAGACTCCCGGATTCACCGTTTCTCGGAAAGAGAGCGAATTCTATTTCGACCTCGCAAAGGTTTATCGAGGGTTGGGCGACAAGCTTCGGGCTCGGGAATACGCCCGGCGCGCCTCCTACTCAGATCCGTATAACATAAAGATTCTCCTCAAGGTGGCCGAATTCGCTGCGGAAGTCGGCGACCTCCAGGAAGAGAAGGAAGCGTTGGATGCAGCCGAACAGCTCGACCCGAAGAACTTCGCCATGTTGGACGCGCGCATCCAGTTCTTCATGCGCACGGGGAAATTTGCAGAGGCCATCAAGGCGTCTGATGTGATCATCCGCGTGAAGCCGAAGCTAGCCGCCGTCTGGGCCGATCGCGCTCGCATCTTTTTGTATCTCGGGCAACCCGCTGACGCTTTGCAGGCTCAAACCACCGCCATCAAGCTGGCTCCGAAGAATCGTAAGCTCTACCAGCAGATTGCCGTGGTGTTCGCGGTGCAGGGAGATTTCGAAGCTTCCGCACGCGCGCGGCAGAAGGCGATCGCCCTGGCCAAGAAGAAAGGCCGGCGGGTGAAGCTTCCTTCATATAAGGAAATCCTCCAATCCGTGCAGAAGCTCGGGAATTTCGTGAGCGTCTAGTTTCAACCACTTCCACATGTTCGAACGTCTTCAGAATCTATCGACGGGCAAACTTCTGTTGCTCGTGGCCGGAGTGCCGTCGCTTATTGTTTTTCTCTATTTCGCGTTGCTGGCGCCGCAGGTTTACCAGAGCGAGTCGCGCGTCATCGTGCGGCTCAGCCGTGATGCCACGGCCGCGGTGCCTGGAGCGGCGGCGTCTCTGCTTGGGCTGGGCACAACCGACTCCACCGAGGATTCGCGCATCCTGGTCGCATACCTCCAGAGTCCGGAGTTTATCGAGCTGGCCGACCAAAGGCTGAAGCTGCGCGAGCACTACTCCACTCCCACCTTTGCGATCGCGCACCGTCTGGAGCCCGACGCTTCGCAGGAAGACTTCTGGCTTTTTGTCCGCAGCATGCTCGACGTGCGGGTGGAAGAACCCTCCGGTCTGATCTCCATTCGGGCGAAAGCCTACACGCCGGATAAAGCCAAGGAGCTGGCCGATCTCACCCTCGAACAGAGCGAGCTGGCGATCAATCGGTTGAACGAACGCATGGTCGCCGCGCAGACGAAACTCGCGCAGGCGACGCTCGAACAGGGGCAACGCGACTTAATCTCTCGCCGCCAGCAACTGCTGAAATTCCAGTCCGACAACGCGGTGGTTAACCCGTCCACCGAGTTGGGCACGCACGTCTCGGGTCTCGCCAGTCTCGATTCCCGGCTGCTCCAGAAACGGGCAGAACTGCGGGCCAAATCGCAGTATCTTCGGGAGGACGCTTTCGAGATCCGCGCCATCAATCAGGAAATTCGCGCCCTCGAGGAACAGCGCGAGCAGGAGACGAGCACGCTGGTCGCCTCGAAAGACAAGAATCTCTCGCGCCTTCTGCAGGAATACGAGGATCTCAAAATGCAGGCGGAATTTGCCGTGCAAACTTACTCGGCCGCCTTCGCACTCGTGGAAAAGGCCAAGATGGAGGCCGCACGACAGGAGAAGTTTCTCCTTCTGATTTCCGCTCCGTTTGTGCCGGAGGAGCCCGTCGCACCGCGCCCTCTGCGCAACGCGATCACAACTTTTGTCATCATCGCCATCCTCTTCGCGATCGGCCGGCTGATCGCCGCGACGGTGAAGGACCATTCCATTTAAGCTAGACTGACTGCTCCCATGAAAATCCGCGTGATCCGCCTGCTCCTCGCCTTGTGCGGTGTGAGTGCATCCAGCCAGTTCCTCGTTGCCCAGAGCTTCGTGGAGCCCGATCCCAGTGCGCTAGAACAAACACCTCCGCTGATCCCGACGCCCGAAATGGCGGCTCCAACCCAGGCTCCCGGCCGCTTGAACGGCCCCACGGCGGCGAATGGTGGCCGTGTCGATCAGTCCTACCAGCCTGCTCGCGGACCGCTGCTCACGAAGGATGGTATGCCCATCTTCGGATCCCAGTTGTTTCAAGGCGACTTCCGGAATGTATCCTTCAGCGGCTTCAATCCCGAATACCAGATCAGCACCGGCGACGTCGTGCAGATCATGCTCTGGGGCGGGATCGAGACGGTGCTCCACCTGACGGTGGACGCACAAGGCAACATCTTCCTCCCTCGAATCGGCCCCGTGCCGGTGCTGGGCGTGCGAAACGGCGATCTGAATCAAACGGTCAATCAGCAGATCCGCCGAATCTACAAGGAGAACGTGGACGCTTACGCAAACCTGATGTCGACCCAGACCGTGAAGGTCTTCGTCAGCGGCTACGTGGCTAAGCCCGGCTTGTATCAGGGCTTCTCGTCGGACGCGGTATTATACTATTTGGATCGCGCTGGCGGCATCGATCCGGAACGCGGCAGCTTCGTCAATATCTCGCTTATCCGGGCCGGGCAGAGGCTCGCGACACTCAATCTATACGAGTTTATAGAGAAGGGTAAGCTTCCGATCACGCAGTTCCGCGATGGCGACGTCATCCTCGTGGGCCCCCTGAGCGACACCGTGGTGATTCAGGGAGAGGTCAACAACGCCGGCCGTTTCGAGTTCGAGACCCCGGAGACACCTCTTTCGCGATTGCTCGCGCTCGCCGGACCGAAGGCCAACGGCACCCACGTCAGCATCCGACGGGCAGTGAATGGGTCGGCGGAGGCCATCGTGTTTCTCCGGGAAGAAGCCGATCAGTATACACTTCAGCCCGGTGACTTCGTTGAAGTGACAACCCGTAACATCCCAAAGAGCATCATGGTGACGATCTCCGGGGAGCACCTCGGAGCGCAGCGGATCGTGCTTCCCTATGGAGCGGTGCTTTCACAAGGGATCGAGAAGATCACGCCATCGCCGCGGTCGAAGCTCGGATCGGTCCAGCTTTTCCGACGCTCGGTGGCGGAACGCCAGAAGGCATTGCTTACCCAGTCGCTCGACAACCTCGAGCGCAATGTCCTGAACGTCCAGTCCTCCTCCCATGAAGAGGCTCGTCTACGCGTGGCCGAGTCCCAACTGGTCCTCGCCTTCATCAAGCGGGCCCGCGGCATCGAGCCGAAAGGACAGGTCCTCCTCGAGAGCGTGGAGAAAGCCGACCAAATCGCGCTCGAAGACGGCGATATCATTTTCGTGCCAACGCAGAGCTCGCTCGTGACCGTGTATGGCGAGGTCAAGTTTCCCAACACCCAGACCTTCCGCCCGAACGAGCCACTGGCGAAATACATCAAGCGCGCGGGCGGCTTCACCAACAACGCCAACCCGTCGGATTTGATTGTGATCCGCCCCAACGGCGCAGTGGAGACGGTGGGCTCGGGCCGCAGCTTCACTGTCAATGCAGGGGACGAGGTGATTGTTCTCCCGAAGCCGGACCGCAAGGGTCTGATCTTTGCGAAGGACATCATGACGATCATCTATCAGATCGCGGTCGCAGCGCGCGTAGCGGTTAGCCTCTAGTGCTGGTTCTTGCTTGAGACTTCCGCGCTGGAGAATGCCCCTTGCCAGCGCGGCGTCTTCGGAAAGGATAGCTCGCCAGTCTGCCGCCGACGGAAGCCTCCGGAGGCTGCCCTTTAATCCCTCTGCATCGTGAGCTTCCTCTCTTCCGTCGCCAAACTGATCAAGTCGCCCTTCTCCAAACCCGCGGTGGAAACACCGGCTGACGACCGGAAGCTGGCGCCAACCTTGGAGCAGGTGCGTGCAGACGGTGCCAAGGTAGCCCTTTACGTCAGCGGCCCCGAAGGCGTTGGCTATCAGGCCAACATGTGGATACCGGTGCTCGAGCGCCTGAGCGTGAAATGTGCGATTGTCATCCGCGAACGCTATATTGCCCGGGAGCTTTTCCCGACCTCGCTGCCGATCTATTACCTGAACAATCTCCGGGATCTCGAAATGCTGGAGCAAGCGGGATTTCGCACCATCCTCTACCCAGCCAATCCGCAACGCAACGTGCAGGCGCTGCGTTTTTACCGGCTCAATCATTTCTTCATCAACCACGGGGAGAGCGACAAGGCCGTCAATCAGAGCAAGCTTCTCATGGCTTACGACCGGCTCCTCGTGGCCGGTCCGCTAGCCGAGCGCCGCCTCCGTGCCGCCAAACTTCCGCTGCGCCATAACCACATCGAGTTCGTGGGCCGTCCTCAGGTGGAGCTGAAACTCGAGCGCATCGCCGCGCCCCAGAAGGAGCTCAAAGTCATCCTCTACGCCCCCACGTGGGAAGGCTTCGTGGAAGACGTGAACTACTCTTCCATCGGCGAGTTCGGCCTGGTGCTTCTCCGCACGCTGCTGCACAGCAAGCGCTATAAAGTTTTGTTCAAGGCTCACCCTTATACAGGGACCGCGCAGAAGGCCTATAAACGCCACCTCAAGGCGATGAATGCCCTGGCAGGAAGCGAGTTTGTGGAACTGGTCGACCCACGCGACGACATCCACGGACACATGAATCGGTCTGATCTGATGATCACCGATATCTCGAGCGTGTTGAACGACTATCTCTACACGCGGAAGCCCATGATTCTCACGAATCCGATGGGTCTCAATCACGGCGCGCTGGATGGACAGTATCCCTCGTCCGCCGCGACCTACAAACTCGACCGTCCAGGCAAGGTGCTGGAATTGCTGCGGCAGATTGCCGAGGCCGATCCGCTATGGGACGCACGCGAGGCGGTGTGCCGCGATTCGCTGGGCTCGTTCGCCGAAGGCTCCCTGGCACGTTTCGACCGCGTTGTGCGCGAGAGCGTTACCCCTTGGCGGCAGATCGCTCACCGGGGCGGTGCGGGCCTGCGTCCGCAGAATACACTGAGCGCCTTTGAACACGCGATCGAACTCAAGGCCGCAGCCGCGGAGGTCGATGTGCATCTCACGCGCGATGGAGAAGTCGTGCTTCACCACAATCCTCGGCTGAATCACAACACGACAAAGAAGGACGGCCGCTGGATCACCAAGGACGAGCAGCTCGCCCTCTCCAGTCTCAGCTACGAAGAACTCAGCGCCTACGACGTGGGCGGCGTGAATCCGGAGGGCGATTACGCCACGCGCTTCCCACGGCTCCAGCCCGTCGAAAACGCGAAAATTCCCCGGCTGCGCGACGCGATCGAGCTGATCAAATCGAAGTCGGAAGAGTTCGAATTGGTGGTCGAGTTCAAAGCCAACGTGAGCGATGTGACCAGTCACTCTTGGGAACCGCTGGTGGACGCGACGCTGAAAGTCCTCGATGAAACCAACTTCGTGTCCAGGTCTGTGGTTTGTTCCTTCGATTGGGGCTCGCTGATCTACGCCAAGCGACGCTTCCCCGAGATTCGCGCGAGGTTCACGACACGCCCTTCGACCTCGCTCGCCGACGGCACCA
>JAEYQF010000391.1 GCA_023410155.1 Verrucomicrobiota bacterium
ACGATGACCTTGGCCTGGTCCTTGTCTACGGCGACGCCGCGGACGACGACCTTTTCCATGTAGGCGACTTCTGCTTTCACAATGGTTCCTGGGTTGTGGTTGAAACTGGAGCGCACCTCGAACACGACGCCGTATTTGCTGGCGAACTCGACGGAGCGGGACTGCATGACTTTCGACCCCGAGGAAGCGAGCTCCAGCATTTCATCATAGCTGATCTCCGCCAGCTTCCGGGCATTTTTCACCACGCGCGGGTCGGCGGTGTAAACGCCATCGACGTCGGTATAGATTTCACATTTGTCGGCCTGAACGGCCGCCGCGAGCGCGATCGCGGTCAGGTCCGAGCCTCCGCGGCCGAGGGTGGTGATCTGCCCGTCGTTGTTGATGCCCTGAAAACCGGCAACGATGACCACCTTTCCCGCCTTCAGGTCGCGGTCGATCGGCTGCGCGTTGATCGTGGTGATCTTTGCTTTCGTGTGGGCCTTGTCCGTCAGGATGCCGGCCTGCGCGCCCGTGTAGCTGACCGCGTCGACGCCGATGCCGTGGAGCGCCATCGCGGTGAGAGCGATCGTTTCCTGTTCGCCCGTGGCGAGCAGCATGTCGAGCTCGCGTTCGCTTGGGTTGGCGCACACCGCCTTCGCCCGGGCGATCAATTCGTTTGTGACGCCCGACCGGGCGGACACGACAACGACCACTTCGTTGCCTTCGTCGCGTGTCGCTTTGATGCGCTCGGCGACCTTCTTGATACGTTCGACGTCACCCACAGAGGTGCCGCCATATTTTTGCACGATGCGTGGCATGGAATGCGGGAAAAATCAGTCCGCGAACTCGGCGATGCGCAGCAACAGCGGCGCTTCGATCACAGCGGGAAGCTTCTTGAGCCGGGCCAGAGTCGACTGGATCGCCTTCTCGTTGCTTTCGTGGGTGGTCAGCACGAGCGAAGCCGCGTCGGGACGATCGGCTCGATTCTGGATCACGCTGGCGATGCTCACCTCCTGATCCGCCATGAGCGACGCGACTTTCGCGAGCACGCCCGGTCGGTCCTTCACGGTAAGCCGGACGTAGTAGCGACCGCGCACACTTTGCGGAGCAGCGAGTTTGCAGGCGGTTTTCGCCGCCGCGCGTCCGCTCTCTTTGCGGGCGGTGATGAACGCCCGGCGGTCGTTCTTCAGAAGCTCTACGGCGTCCGCGATGTCGCTGATGACCGCGCTCGAGGTCGCGTCCTGGCCCGCGCCGCGGCCGATGTAGAGCGTGGTGCCGACGACATCTCCCTTCACCGAGACGGCGTTGAAAACGCCGCTCACATTCGCGATGACATGACTCGACGGGAGCAGCGTGGGATGCACGCGCACGCTCAGTTCGTTCGTCGCGAAATCGCGGGCGATGATCACGAGCAGCTTGATCCCGTAGCCGAGTTGCTCCGCGTGCCGGAAGTCCGCCGGCGTGAGTCGCTCGATGCCTTCCACGATCATCTGATCTGTGTTCACCCACACTCCGTGGGCGAGATAGGTGAGCACGGCGGCTTTGTGCGCCGCGTCCCAGCCGCCGACATCCAGCGTCTCGTCGGCTTCCGCATAGCCCAGGCGTTTCGCCTCCGCGAGCACGGCCTGGTAAGGAGTGTCGTGCTCCTCCATCTGCGTAAGGATGTAGTTACACGTGCCGTTGAGGATGCCGTAGATCAGCGGGAAACGGTTTGCGACCAGACCTTCCCGCAGCGACTTGATGATCGGTATGCCCCCGGCGACGCTGGCCTCGAAAAGGAAATGTCCGCCATGCCGGCGAGCCGTTTCGAAAATCTCGGCACCGTGCTCGCAGATGAGGGCCTTGTTTGCTGAGACGACGATCTTGCCCCGCGCGAGCGCCGCGAGCGTAACCTGACGCGCGAGACCCGTGCCGCCCATCAGTTCGCAAACGATGTCGATACTCGGATCCGTCGCCACGGCCAGCGGATCAGCGGTAAGCTTCTGCGCCGGGATGGACACGCTCCGCTTCTTCCGCGCGTCCCGAACCGCGGCGCGCGCCAACTCGAGTCTCACTCCGAGGCGGGACTCGAGTTCGGTGCGGGAGCGCTCGAAGTGTTTCCACACGCCCTGCCCCACGGTGCCGAAACCACAGAGGCCGATTCGAATTACGGTCGGAGCATTCATGCGTTGGGCGGCGGCACCGGTTGCCGGCTAAATTTGTTTTCCGTCCCTGTCAGCAACCGCCCGATGTTGGCGCGGTGTCGCAGGATCACGAAAACGGCGAGGACCAGGGTGAGGATCAGGAGCGGCAGGGGCTGCTGCATGGCCACACTCACGATCGGGAGGGAGATGGCCGCGAGCAGCGACGCCAGCGATACGTAACGGCTCGCGTAGAAGGTCGCGATCCAGACGGCTAGCGCGATCACCAGGGCCACGGGCATCAAGATCAACAACCCGCCCACCGATGTCGCCACGCCTTTGCCGCCGCGGAAGCGCGTGAAGCACGAGAAACTATGTCCGATGAGAGCGCCCACAAGCCCGCCGATGGCCACGATGTTCCAATCCGTCCCGCGGATGATGCCATCGGCGGCAATCCCTTCCGTCTCCAAGTCATAGGAAACGCTAGCCTGAGTATAGGCCAGCAGCGACCACGATGCAGCCACCAGGCCCTTCAGCACGTCCAATGCGAATACCAGATTTCCGGGACCGCTGCCCAACACTCGCCGAACATTGGTCGCCCCAGGGTTCCGGCTGCCGACCTCGAAAATGTTCACGCCCTTGTAGCGCGCGACAAGATACCCGAAGGGCAGAGAGCCCAAAAGGTATCCGACCGTGGCGGCGATGAGAAGCGGGACGAGCATCCGGCGGATTTAGGGTTTTGGGCCGTCGGCGGCGAGTAAATCCCGCCCGCCGGCCCTGCCCTGCACGACTCAGAGCTGGACGAATTTCGCCATTTTGATCGCGGAATGACCTTTGATCGCCTGGCGAGTTGAGTCCGACGGCTCCGTGTCGACACGCACTACCATGTAGGCAGTGCCCCCAGGCGTGAGACGGCTGAGCGACATGTCCGCGATGTTGACGTTGTTCTTCCCGAGAATCGTGCCGACATCGCCCACCATGCCGGGCTGGTCCACGTTCTCGAGCACGAGCAATTTGCCCTCGGCCACCACCTCGACCTCGCGGCCATTGATCTCCACGATGCGCGGCTGGTTGCCCTTCCCGATCAGCGTGCCCGAAGCGGAAAATGTGGTGCCTTCCGGCGACACGGCTTCGACGCGGATCAACTCCGTGTAACCCGAATCGCTGGTGGACTTGGTGACCTCCGCGCGCAACCCGAGGCGCTCGAGCAGGACCGGAGCGTTAACGAAATTCACTTCCTCGCCGCTGATTCGGCGGAGGTAGCCGCGCTGGATCGCGCGCGTGATCGCATTCGCATCCAGGTCCACGATTTTGCCCCAATACGTGATGCGCAGCGTGTCGATCTGCGAGGGAGAGACCTGCTGCACGAGCGTGCCGAGTTTCGCTCCGAGATCGAGGTAAGGCGCGAGCACCTTCAGCGCCGCCGCGTCGATGGACGGCATGTTCACGGCGTTGCGGATCACCCCGCCATTCAGCACGTCGGCAATTTGCTCCGCGATTTCGATGCCCACCGACTCCTGCGCTTCCGCCGTGGACGCGCCCAAGTGCGGAGTGAGCACGACGTTCGCCATCGTGCGGAACGGGCTGTCTTTGGCCAGCGGCTCATCCTCGAACACATCGAGTCCCGCAGCGGCCACTTTGCCCGACTTCAACGCTTCGATCAGCGCGGCTTCCTTGATGATCCCGCCGCGCGCGCAATTGAAGATTCGGACACCCTTCTTGCACTTCTCGAACGCCGCCTCGTCGATCATGTATTTGGTATCGTCCGTGAGCGGCATGTGCACGGTGATGTAGTCCGACTGCTTCAGCAATTCATCGAGCGTGACTGCCTCGACCTGCATCGCCTTGGCGCGACTCGGAGCGAGATAGGGATCAAACGCGAGCACGCGCATCCCAAAAGCCTGCGCACGCTTCGCGACTTCGCCGCCGATGCGGCCGAGTCCGACGATGCCGAGCGTCTTACGGAAAAGTTCGATACCCGAGAAGCTCTTGCGATCCCATTGGCCGGCCTTCATCGACGCCGCCGCTTGCGGCACCGGGCGCGCTCCGCAGAGCAAGTGGGTAAACGTGAGTTCCGCCGTGGCGATGGTGTTACCCGCCGGCGTGTTCATCACGACCACACCGCGCTCGGTCGCGGCCTCGACATCGACATTGTCGACGCCCACGCCGGCCCGGCCCACGACCTTCAGCAACGGCGCCGCCGCAAACACCTCAGCCGTGATCTTCGTCTCCGAGCGCACCGCGATCGCGTGCACGTCCTTCACCAACTCCAGCACCTTCTCCGGGGACGAGCCGTAGGCCTCAACGACTTCGATGCCGGGCTGCTGGCGCAGGTAGGCGACTCCCTTGGGCGAGATCTTGTCAGCGACGAGGACTTTCATGTGGGAAAAAGGTCCTAAAAGAACAACTGCCCCGTTTCCCTAGCAAGGAAAAGGTTGCCGTTATGACAAGAGGTTGAACGCAGAAAAACCGCGCCGATCTGCCCGGTGACGCGGGCAAATCAGTTGCGGCCTCACACCCCCGTCGCGCAGCGCTAAGGCTGCGGCTTCAGGCCCACGAAAAACGCGGCAAAAGTCAGCTTGTCCGCGCTTTCCTCGATCACCTTCGACGTCGGCTTACCTGCTCCGTGACCGGCGTTGGTCTCGATCCGAATCAGGACCGGACCCGCATCAATCCGCGCGCGCACCGCTTCCTGCATGGCAGCCGTGTATTTGAACGAGTGCGCCGGATGCACCCGATCGTCGTGATCGGCCGTCGTCACCAGCACCGCGGGGTAGCGCGCGTCCGGGTCCACCGTGTGCAACGGGGAATACGCGCGCAGATACGCGAAGCCGGCCGCATCGTCGCTCGAGCCATAGTCTGCCACCCAGGCGTGCCCGATCGTGAACTTGTGAAAACGCAGCATATCCATCACCCCGACGGCCGGCAGGGCGACCCGCGCGAGTTCCGGCCGCTGATTCACCGTCGCGCCCACCAGCAAGCCTCCATTGCTGCCGCCGGAGAGCACGAGCTTGGCCGATGAGGTGTAGCGATGCTCGATCAACCACTCCGCGGCGGCGATGAAGTCATCGAAGACATTCTGTTTCCGCTCCTTCGTGCCCGAGTCGTGCCACTCTTTGCCGTATTCTCCGCCACCGCGGAGGTTCGGCACGGCGAAGACGCCACCTGCTTCCATCCAGACCAGATTGCCGAGCGAGAACGCCGGTTGCAGCGAGACATTGAAGCCGCCATATCCGTAGAGGAGCGCCGGCGCGGTGCCGTCGAGCACGAGGCCTTTCTTGTGCGTGACGAACATCGGCACGCGCGTGCCATCCTTCGAGGTGTAGAACACCTGCTTCGTCTCGTAAGCCGCGGGATCGAAATCGACGTTCGGTGCGCGAAAAACCTCCCCCTTCCCGCTCTTGAGATCGTGGCGAAAGATCGTCGTGGGATACGTGAACGACGTGTAGCTGTAAAACAGCTCCGGATCGTCGGCCCGGCCGGAAATGCCGCTGATCTGTCCTAGCCCCGGCAACGGCACGTCGCCTTCCCCCGTGCCATCGGGACCATAAATGCTGAGGCGGCTCGCCACATCGCGCATCGAGAGCACCACGATTTTTCCGCCCACGATCGCGGCGCTCTCGATCACGTCGGCGCTTTCCGGCACGACGGTTCGCCACTTCGATCGCGCCGGATTCCGTGTATCCACCGCGACGATACGTTTGCGCGGCGCATCCAGGTTCGTCTGCACGAAGAGCGTCGTCCCGATGTTTCCGATCACGGTGAACTCGGCTTCCCACGTATCCACGAGTTTCACCAGCGGCGCATCGAGGCGCGGGGCCGTCGGGTCCCCCAGATCCACGAAGCGCAGGAGCGTGTCGTTCGAATCGCCGCGCGCGAGGGTCACGACGAGGAAGCGGCCATCCTCCGTCGCGTCGCCATATACAAACCACTTCGGTTGATCCGGCACCTCGGCCATGAGTCGATCCTGCGACTGTGGAGTGCCAAGCCGGTGATAATAGAGCTTCTGGTGCTCGAGTGCGCTGAATGTCTTCCCCGTGCCCGCGTCCACCGTCGGTTCTGGGTATCGCGAGTAGAAGAAGCCTTTGCCGTCTTTCGTCCACGACAGCCCGGAGAACTTCACCCATTTCACCACCTCGTCCGTGTCCTTGGCGTTGTCGATCTGACGCACGCGATACTCGTTCCAATCCGAGCCCGCCGCCGCGGTGCCGTAGGCGAGCCACTTCCCATCGTCCGAAACCGCCGTCGCCGTCAGCGCCACGGTGCCGTCATCCGAAAGTTTGTTCGGATCGAGCAGCACGCGAGGTTCCCCGTGCAGCGAGTCCTGCACGTAGAGCACGGCCTGGTTTTGCAGCCCTTCGTTCTTCGAGAAGAAGTATTTCCCGGCCTCTTTTTGCGGCAGGCCGAACTTCGGATAATTCCACAGCTTCGTGAGGCGCTGCTTGAACCACTCGCGCTGCGGGAGCTTTTCAAGAAACCCAAACGTCAGCCCGTTCTGCTGCTTCACCCATTCCGCGGTTTCCCCGGAGTCGAGGTCCTCGAGCCAGCGGTAGGGATCGGGCACGGCCTGACCGTGATAGTTGTCGACGGTGTCGTCCTTCCGTGCGGGTGGATAATCGAACGTGTTCATGGAGATCGCTTCGGTGGAGGCAGTCGTCGCGCTCCATTCGGCCGGCAAATGGGCCGCGCCCGGAGCCATGTGTTTGACGGCAAATCCCAGCATGTCGGTCCATTCGTCGATCGTTTTCGATACGGGAGTGGTGCCGCTCGATCCGCCGTGTCCGGCGTTGGCCTCGATGCGCACGAGCGCCGGCCGGGTTCCGCCCGCGACCGCCGCCTGCAGCGCGGCCGTGTATTTGTAGGTGTGGGCTGGATACACGCGGTCGTCGTGATCGCCGGTCGTCGCGAGCACGGCCGGATACTCCGCGCCGCTGCGGATGTTGTGCACCGGGGAATAGGCCCGCAGGTAGCGAAAGCCTTCCGGTGTTTCGCTCGACCCATAATCGGACACCCAGCCCGCGCCGATGGTGAAGGTGTGAAACCGCAGCATGTCCATCACGCCCACCTGCGGAAACGCCACCGCCCCGAGGTTCGGCCGCTGGTTGAGCACGGCGCCCACCAGCAGCCCCCCGTTGGAGCGGCCCTGGAGCACCAGGCGATCCCGCGCGGTGTAGTTCTGGTCCACCAGCCAGTCGGCCGCGGCGATGTAGTCGTCGAAGACGTTTTGCTTTCGCTCCTTCGTGCCCGCGAGGTGCCACGCCTCGCCGTATTCACCGCCGCCGCGCAACGTTGCCACCGCATAAACGCCGCCCATTCGCAGCCACACGAGCGGCGGAATCGAGAACTGCGGCTGGATCGAAACGTTGAACCCTCCGTAGCCGTAGAGCCACGCGGGAGCCGAGCCGTCGAGCTTCAGGCCCTTGCGATGCGTGACAAACATCGGGAAACGCGTCCCGTCGCGCGAGGTCACCCACACTTGCTGCGTCTCGTAATCGGCCGCGTCGAAATCAACCTTTGCTTCCTGGAACACGGCGCCCGTGCGCGAGGCCACATCGTAGCGAAACACCGTGGGCGGAGTCAGGAACGATGAGAAATCATAGAACATCTCCGTCTCGTCCTCGCGCCCGCTCACGCCGGCGACGGTGCCGATGCCAGGCAACGCGATCTCGCCCTGCGGAGTGCCATCTTCCGCGTAAACCGCGAGCCGGCTCTTCACGTCGCGCATCGCCGACACCACGAATCGCCGGCCAACGAACGCCACGTCGTCGATATTGTCCTGCGATTCCGGCACCAGCGTCTTCCAGTTCGAAGCTGCCGGATTCCGGCGGTCCACCGCGATGATTCGCTGCCGGGGCGCATCCTTGTTGGTGCGCACGTAAAAGATATGCCCTGCGGTGCCGATCAGCGCGTAGTTGGCGTCGAACTCCGCACAAAGCGGCTCAACTCGTCCGCCGAAATGCGGTGCATCCGCCTCGACCAAATCCAGCACGTAGAGCGCATTCTGCGTCTCGCCGTTCTTCTCCACGTCGAAAACCAGGTAACGCCCATCGTCGCTCAACTCGAACGCGATGTGCCACTCCGGATGCGCGGGCAATTCATACACGAGCGTGTCTGCACTCTGCGGCGTGCCGATGCGGTGATAATAGATCTGCCGGTTCACCAGTTTCCCGAAGAGCTTGTCGCCCTTCTTCACCTCGGGATAACGGCCGTAGAAAAAGCCGCGGCTGTCCTTCGTCCACCGCAGATTCGAGAACTTCACCCAGCGCACGACGTCACCCGCATCCTGCCCCGTCGCGATGTCGCGCACCCGCACTTCCTGCCAGTCCGAGCCAGCTGTCTGCAGCGCATAGGCGAGCCATTTCCCATTCGAGGAGGCCGCGAACACGCCCACCGCCACGGTGCCGTCGTCCGCCAGCTGGTTGGGGTCGACCAAAGCGCGCGCCGGCGACTCCAGCGCATCCTGCACGTAGAGCACCGACTGGTTCTGCAGTCCGTCGTTCTTCTTGAAAAAATACCGCCCGCCGCGCTTCACCGGCAGCCCCTGACGCGGATAATTCCACAAGCGCTCCAACTCGCCGCGGATCGCCGCTCGCTCCGGAATCGCCGCGAGTGCTTCGTCCGTGAGCTTTCGTTGCGCCGCGACCCACGTTTTCGTTTCCGGCGAATCGATGTCCTCCAGCCAGCGATACGGGTCGGCGACTTCGGTTCCGTGATACGAGTCGACGTGATCGACGCGACGCGCCTCTGGATAATTCCATCCGGCTGCTCCGCATGTTGTGGCCCACACCGTTCCTGCCAGCAGTAGCAATTTGCGCATTCGGCAGAGCGTGCGAATCGATGTTCTGCTCGCAACTTCCGTTTGCGCCTCCCGGCCCGGGCCGCCTCACTTCGGGATGCAATTTCTCCGCCCCCTCGCCTTGCTCCTTCTGCTCCTCGCGACGGCCGCCACACTCCCCGCCGCACCTGAGGACTGGAAAGCCGACATCGAGAAATTCCTCGCGGCCGATGCCACGCAGCCGCCCCCGCCCGATGCCGTGCTCTTCATCGGCAGTTCGTCCATCCGACTATGGGAAACCCTCGCGCGAGATTTCCCGCATGTGAAAACCATCAATCGCGGCTTCGGCGGCTCCGAACTCGCCGACAGCCTTCATTACGCGGACCAGATCGTCATCCCCTACCGGCCGCGCACCATCGTCCTCTACGCCGGCGACAACGACCTCGCCAACGGCAAGTCGCCTGAAACCATCGCCAGCGATTTCGTCGCCTTTCGCAGGAAGATCCATGCGGCACTGCCGCAGACCCGCATCGCCTATCTCGCCGTGAAACTCAGTCCCTCGCGCATCCATCTCCGCGACGCCGCGCTCCGCACCAACGCTCTCATCGCCGCCGACTGCGGCACGGATCCGCGCTGCACCTTCGTCGACCTCGTCACGCCCACGCTCGACGCCGCCGGTCAGCCGCGTCGAGAGTTGTTCATGGAAGACATGCTCCACCTCAATGCCGCCGGCTACGAAGTCTGGGCCCGCACGCTCGCTCCCCACCTTCAACCATGAATCCTTCCGCCGTCGCCCGCCTCGTCCAGCAGGTCCAGTTCATCGCCGAAGTCGACAAGCTGAAGGACATCTTCCGCCAGACGCTCACCAGCCAGAGCCGGCGCAACGAAAACGACGCCGAACACTCCTGGCACCTCTGCCTCTGCGCCGTCGTGCTCGCCGAGCACGCCAACACGCCGGATCTCAACCTGCTCCGCGTATTGCAAATGCTGATACTACACGACCTCGTGGAGATCGACGCCGGCGACACCTTCGCCTACGACGTCGCGCGCATGGCCGATCAGCACGAACGCGAAGCGCGCGCCGCCGAGCGCATCTTTGGTCTGCTGCCGCCTGATCAGGCCGCCGAGTTCCGTGCGTTGTGGGACGAGATCGAAGAGAAGGTCACCCCGGAAGCCAAGTTCGCCACCGCGCTGGACCGTTTCCAACCCATGCTGCTCAACTGCCGCACCGACGGCGCTGCGTGGCAACGCCACGGGGTCACGCACGACCGCGTGCTCGCGCGCAATCGTCACATCGCCGACGGCAGCGCCGCACTTTGGGACTACGCCGAGAAAATGGTGCAAGCCGCCGTCGACGCCGGTCACCTCGCGCCCGCTGGGCCCGGTGCGGTCTAGGTCGGCTCGCAATGCGGCTCGATTCGATCCGCACCTCGGCGCGTCGCGGTCCGCACCTCCGCGCGACCCGGTCCGCACTCGGTCCCGACCCGGTTCAGCTGAGGTCCCGAATCGAGCCAAACTCGGGATCGAAGAGGCGACGATACGTCCGCACGATCATGCCATCAGTCAGGCCCGCGAGCCAGTCGCAGATCTGCCGCGCCTTGCCCGCGGGCGTCGTTTCCGCCTCGATCAATTTGCCGACGCGTGGGGGCAGGATGTTGATCACCCGCGGGCCGCGCTCCACGTAGTTGCTCCAGGCCGAATGCCAGAGATCGAAGAGCACGCGACGCGCCTTGTGCTCCATCTGCTGCAACTGGGGACTTTCGAAGATGATGTCGTTGGCGATCTTCTTGAAAAACTGCACCTCGGTTTCGACGTCGCCTGAGACCACCAGCTCGAAGCGATAACGATTCGTGAGAGCGGACATGAAGTTCTCCCGCTCGCGCAGTCGGCAGGCCGTGATGAAACGTCCCACTTTCTGCGCGAAGACATTCTCCAGCCGATCGCCACGGATTGCGTCGAAGAGTGTATCCAGAAGTTTCTGACGCGGGGCATCGATCGGCTCACCGGCAGCCCAGCGTTCGATCCGCTCGATGGTGAGGAATCCCGCCGTGACTCCGTCGACGATATCGTTGAGCGAATACGCCACATCGTCGGCCCAATCCATGATCTGGCACTCGATGCTTTTCAGCGCGTTGAGTTTCTCGTCTTCGTGCAGCTCGGCCGGAATCGCCGCTCCGCCAAACACGAACGCACGCTCCGCGCCCTGCGGATCGTAGAGGAAATGGTTGGTCGGCGGCGCGGGAAATTCGGAGAAGAGTTTTTTGTATTTCAGCACGCCATCCAGCAGCGCCCGGGTCGGCTGCATGCCGCGCACCGAAGTCTCGTTTTGAAAGATCGTGCCCGTGAGCAGGTGGAGCGTCTGCGCGTTGCCCTCGAAGCCGCCCCAGCCGATCATCAGTTCCTGCAACGTCCGCTCACCCGAGTGTCCGAAGGGTGGATGGCCCAGGTCATGAGCGAGACACGCCGCCTCCACAAGATCGCTGTCGATATGGAACTCTTCCGTCAGTGGCCCGTCCCGGGTGCGCAGATAGTGACAAATCGACCGGCCAATCTGGGCGACCTCCATCGAGTGGGTCAGCCGCGTGCGATAGAAATCGTATTCGCCCGAGAGGAACACCTGCGTCTTTGACTGCAGTTTCCGAAACGCGTGGGCGTGGATGATGCGGTCGCGATCCACTTGAAAGGGGCTGCGGTAGTCGGGTTTGCGTCCGCCGCCATAGCACTCGAAATCAAACTCGCGGTAGAAACCATTTCGCATGGCAAGGGCTTGGACACGAAGCGGAACTCGCCTACGATGCAAACTCATACCCGCCATGCCGCGCCTCGTCTTCACCACTCCGCTCGGGCCGTGCGCCCTCACCTGGCACGAGCGCGGACTGACGGGATTTGAACTGCCCAACGCTCCGGCCAAACCTGACGACACCGCCACGGCGCCGGCGGCGATCACTGGACTGATCCTGCGTGTGCACGAACATCTGGCGGGACGTGCGCAGGATTTCTCGGACGCGCCTTTCGACTTCGACACCGTGCCCGCCTTCCATGCCGACGTGCTGCGTGCGACCCTGCTGGTGAAGGCCGGCTCCACCCGCACGTATGGCGAGATCGCCCACGCGATCGGGCGAGGTCCGGTCGCCAGTCGCGCCGTTGGCGCGGCGCTCGGAGCCAACCCCTGGCCGTTGCTTGTCCCGTGTCACCGGATCGTCGCCGCCGATGGCAAGATGACCGGCTTTTCGGGTCCCGGCGGCATCCGCACCAAACTCCGCCTGCTGGCGCTGGAAGGCGCGGAGTTGTTTGCCGACTAGGCGCGCGTATCCGGTTTTCCCTTACGTTGCGCCGTGGGGATTCGCGGAACCGACCGAGGGCACGGCGCCACTCGCCTGCCAGGCCGCGGTGACCAGACGAGCGGCGCGACGACCCGACACCCGGATTTTAAGGACGCGCCGCAGGAACGGATCGTGCCACGGATGCGGCCGGAAGTTATTCAACTCCTCTCGTAATTGCCCTGCGGTGGTCACGCGTCCAATCCGCGCAACAAACTCGAAGTCGGCCGCGAAGAAGTCGCGCTTCAGCAGGAAGATGAAAGGCGCCAGCAGCCATGCTCGCCGGGCGAGAGATCGCCAGAACACCGCTTGGCGGAAGTTCTCGGGCGGGATCTGGTGCTGCTCGCAGTAGAGTTCTGCAAACGTTCGCATGATGTCGGCGATTCACGCATGACACGCACCAACCCGCGCGACAGCACGAAAAGCTGCGCACATTTCTCGCAGGTATCCCGGGTGCTTATGGAGGAACCTTCCGTGCGCGGCGCCGCCTTCTCGCAAATAGTGCGCGACCTGCCTAGCGTTCGGTCATGCAGCAAAAGATGATGAGGGCGGTCGCGAAGACTGCGCCGACGCCGGGACTCGATATGATTGAAGTGCCCGTGCCCGAGCCTGGCATCAACGACGTGCTGATCCGCGTGAAGCGCACTTCGATCTGTGGGACCGATGTGCACATCTACAATTGGGATGGGTGGGCCCAGAAGACCATCCGCCCGCCGCTGGTGATCGGTCACGAGTTCGTGGGCGAGATTGCCGCAGTCGGTTCAAACGTGCAGGGCTTCAAAGTCGGCGATCTCGTCGACGGCGAAGGCCACATCGTGTGCGGCCGCTGCCGCAACTGCCTCGCCGGGCGCCGCCACCTGTGCAAGGATACGAAGGGCGTCGGGGTGGATCGCGATGGCGCGTTTGCGGAGTATCTCTGCATCCCCGCCAGCAACGCCGTGCATGTCGACCCCGCCATCCCGCTCGATGTGCTCTCGTGTTTCGATCCTCTCGGCAACGCCACGCACACCGCGCTGCAGTTCGACGTGGTCGGCGAGGATGTGCTGATCACCGGCGCCGGCCCGATCGGCTGCATGGCCGTGGCCATCGTGAAGCAAGCAGGCGCCCGCAAGATCGTCGTGACCGACGTGAACCCCGCGCGGCTCGCGCTCGCCGGGCAAATGGGCGCGACTCGCACGGTGGATATTTCCCGCGAATCGCTCGCGGACGTGCAGCGCGAGATCGGAATGAAGGAAGGCTTCGACGTCGGATTGGAAATGTCGGGAAACCCACGCGCATTGAACGATATGATCGACAACCTGGCGCACGGCGGACGCATCGCGCTCCTCGGCATCATGCCCGACAAGGCTGCCGTCGACTGGAACAAAATCGTTTTCAACATGCTCACGATCCGCGGCGTCTACGGACGGGAGATGTTTGAGACGTGGTATAAGATGACATCGTTGATCCAGAGCGGACTCGATATCTCGCCGGTGATCACGCACCGCCTGCCGTATTCAGATTTCCAGCACGCGTTCAACCTGATGCGCTCGGGAGCCAGCGGAAAGATCGTGCTGGACTGGGAGAACGCCTGAGCCGCGGCGTAAACTAGATTCGCGCCAGCGCGACGGCGACCAGCAGCGCGATGCCGGACGAGAGCAGCGTGCCGATCAGCACGTATTCGGCGAAGCCCCGGTTCTCGAGTTCCTTGAACCGCGTGAACCCCTTTGCTGCGAGCGTGAAGCCCACCGCGCCGAATTGTCCGTTGAGCACGAAGAAATAGATCAGCGCGCGCTCGAGCAGCCCGATCACTCGTCCGCGGGCATACTCATCGGCGTCGATGCCGCTGGCGGCCATCGTTCCCGGGCGGAGCTGTAGACGACCGAGCACCCAACGGATGAGCAGATTGGCCTCGTTGGCGGCAATCAGCAGACCGAAGGCAAACTTCAGGGCGCCGAGCGAAAATAGTCCGGTCAGAGCCGCCCCGAGGGCGCTGCCTTCGCGCAAGGTAGCGCCGATTTCCGTCACCCACGGGCGGAACACCGCGCCCATCGCCGGCCCGACGGCGAAGCTCAGCGCCACCACGTGAGCGATCCCGAGGATCAGTTGGAGCGCGTTGCGATCGCGGCCGCGGCGTTCGCCGAGCCAGGCGGCAAGATTCATCACCACGGCCAGCACCAATCCCGCGATCCATGACCGACCGGGCTCGAGCAGGAGAACCACCGCCGCCATCTCGATCGCGCCTTTGGCGAGCCATTTCGCACCGCCGGCGTTCTGGTCTGCAAACAGCAGGCGCAGCCGCAGCAGCAGCACGAGGTCAGTGAGGAGCAGGAATTCGGCAGTCATGCGTCCTTGCGTGCGCGATCCAATGCGCGGCTGAGTTCGTGGCAAATCCCGATCACTTCCTCGAGGGCCGCGGCGTGGATGTTCTTGTTAACTGCGACGCGTGAAATCGAGAGCTCCCCCTCGATCTCCCGCACCGGCCGTTCCCGCAAGAGCCCGGCAAGGATCTGCAAACGGTTGCGGCTCCACTTTTGCAGCGCGTGCGACCACAGCGCCAAGGTGTGATTGGCCAGCGCCCACTCTGCCGGGTCACCGCCCACGATCATGAACGTGCCGCCCTGCTCCTTCAGCCGCTCGATGCCCTCGCGTGCGCGGTGAAAGGCCGGCCCATCCATCCCGAGCGCCTGCTCCGGATTGATGCGCGTGGTCAGTTCACCCACTCCGATCGCGAAGCGAACGTGCACGGGGTGCAGAGCTGCGAGCACTTCGATCAGTTCTGCCCACAAGGTTTCCGGCCGGCGATAAACCGCCTGGAACTCGTCGCCGAGAGTGATCGTGTAGGGCGAGGCCAGGGCCGCGCCCGCGGCGTTGCCCGCCACCGCCAGCGTGCTGGCCAGCTTGCGCTGAAACGACTCCCGTCGCGGGATGCCGCGGGAGTTCGTCACGTCACCAATGACTGCGATCACTTTCACAGGCAGCACGGTCAACCATTTCGGTTTATTTTTCAAGTAGTAAACCCATGCGGTTAAAAGCGCCGGTTTTTAACCTTTTCTCGTCCGCTTCTAGCGCTTCGCGCGGGTTCGATTTCAATGGGCGGAAACCTGCGCTTCGCCATTTTCCTCCCATGACCCCTGCGTATCTCGAGCATCTCCGCCGCACCCTCTCCGAGATCGATGCCGCCGGCCTCTACAAACGCGAGCGACTGATCACCTCGCCGCAACGCACCCATATCTCCGTCCGCGGCGATCGCCCGGTCCTCAACTTCTGCGCCAACAACTACCTGGGCCTCTGCAACCATCCCGAGGTGATCGCTGCGGCCCACGCCGCTCTCGATCGCTGGGGCTACGGCATGTCTTCCGTGCGCTTCATCTGTGGCACGCAGGAAGTCCACCAGGAGCTGGAAGTGCGCCTCAGCGCCTTCCTGGGCACCGACGACACCATCCTCTACTCCTCTTGCTTCGATGCCAACGGCGGCGTCTTCGAGACGCTGCTCACCGCCGAGGACGCCGTGATCAGCGACGAACTCAACCACGCTTCGATCATCGACGGGATCCGTCTCTGCAAGGCCCGGCGTCTCCGCTACCGCAATCTCGACATGAACGACCTCGAGTCGCGTCTCCAGGAAGCGGATACAGCCAAAGCGCGTTTCAAACTCATCGTGACCGATGGCGTCTTCTCCATGGATGGCTGCATCGCCAATCTCCGTGCCGTCTGTGATCTCGCGGAAAAATACGGCGCCCTCGTCATGATCGACGACAGCCACGCCGTCGGCTTTCTCGGCCCCACCGGTCGTGGCACTCACGAATTCTGTGACGTGATGGAGCGGGTCGACCTCATCACCGGCACGCTCGGCAAGGCTCTCGGCGGCGCCAGTGGCGGCTTCGTCTCCGGTCGCAAGGAAATCATCGATGTCCTGCGCCAGCGCTCCCGGCCCTACCTCTTCTCCAATACGATTCCGCCCGTGATTGCTGCCGCTTCGATTGCGGCTCTCGACATTGTCACCCGCTCCACCGAACTGCGCGACACCCTCGAGCGTAACACCCAATTCTTCCGCGCCGGCCTCGCTGCCGCGGGGCTCAACATCCGCTCCGGCGCACACCCCATCGTCCCCGTGATGCTCGGCGACGCCGCCCTCGCCCAGCGCTTCGCCGAACGCCTGCTCGCCAAAGGCATCTATGTGGTCGGCTTTTTCTTCCCGGTCGTCCCACAGGGCCAGGCACGCATTCGCACGCAGGTGAGCGCCGCCCACACGCGCGAAGATCTCACCCTCGCCATCCGCGCTTTCGCCGAAACGAAAAAGGAGTTCGGCTTGTGACGCCGCACATGCCAGCGTCCTTCCACCCCACATGCCTGCCGCTCTTCCGCTGAAACGTCTCGCCGCCGCTGCGCGCCGCGCCGCGCGACACTCGTATTCGCCCTACTCTGAGTTTCCCGTGGGCGCCGCCGTGCTCGCGGCCTCCGGGAAAGTCTACACCGGCGCCAACATCGAAAACGCGTCATTCGGCCTCTGCAATTGTGCCGAGCGCACGGCGGTCTTCACCGCCGCGGCGGCGGGCGAGAGAAGACTCCGCGCTGTCGCCGTCTATACGCCCACGCCCAGCGCCACCTCTCCGTGTGGTGCGTGCCGGCAGGTGCTCAACGAGTTCGGGCCGGAGATGATCGTGCTCAGCGTCTGCGATTCCGCCGAGCGGATCGAAACGACCCTCTCGAAACTACTCCCCGCCGCTTTCGGTCCGGGAAATCTGAAATAACACTTCGTCGTTCCGAGCGCACGGCTTCGACTCGAGCCGCACTCGGGCATGACTCACGCCGGACTTAGTCGCGA
>JAEYQF010000373.1 GCA_023410155.1 Verrucomicrobiota bacterium
CGACGGCACGCCGCGCAAGTTGATGGACGTCTCGAAACTCTCCGCCCTCGGCTGGAAGGCGAAAATCGGCCTGCGCGCGGGTGTGAAGATGGCTTACGAGTCATTCCTCCACGAATCAGCCGCCGGCACGTTGCGCGGATGATTTTTGTGGCGCGGGGCGGCGGCGGTTCCGATGCTCGGCGCTGAGCGCATGAGCGAACCCGTCGACACGAACACCGAGGAAGAGGCCGGACCGAGAAAGTCCTTCTGGGAGCACCTGGGCGACCTGCGCACGGCGCTGCTGCGCTCGTCCGTCGTGGTCGGCGTGATGCTGATCGCCTGCCTTTTGATGGGAGATCGGCTGATCGCCGTGCTCGAGTATCCCGTCCGCAAGATCGACCTTTTCCAAACGCCCACACCCACGATCGCGTTTCGCGTGGGCACAGCGGAGATGGGACCTTTTAAACTCACTCCGGAGCAACTCGCCACGCTCCCGCCCGATGGCGGACCGCAGTATGTGTTCGAGATGGGGATCGGTCAGGTGGGCGAGCAACAGGTGCCGACGTTGAAATTGCTGCCGCCGGATCCCAACGCCACCAGCCTGCGGATCAGGCTGCTCAACTTGAGTCCGGCCGAGGCGTTCTTCGTGGTTTTTCGCGTGGCGATTTATGGCGCGATCATTCTCTCGTCGCCGGCGTGGTTGTATTTCCTTGGGCAGTTTTTCCTGCCTGCGCTGCACGTGACGGAGAAGCGTGCACTGTTCGCTTGGATGGGCTGGGGCACGCTCCTGTTCTTCGCGGGCGTGGCGATGACCTATTTCGGCCTGCTGCCGATCGCGCTGAGAGCTTCGGTGGAATATTCCAACTTACTCGGCTTCGAGGCGCACGACTGGCGCGCGAATGAATACATCAATTTTGTCACCAAGTTCATGCTCGGCATGGGTATCGGTTTCCAGTTTCCGATCGTGGTGCTGTTGCTGGTGAAGATGGGGCTCGTGACCTATCGGGATTTGATGCGTTATCGCCGGCACGTGATCGTGTTCTGTCTCATCGCGGGTGCGCTCCTGACCACTCCCGAGGTGATCACGCAGGTGGCCATGGCCGTGCCGCTCTACATCCTCTACGAGGTCAGCATCTGCATCGCTTGGTATTGGGAGTGGAAAAAGCGTCGGGCCGGCGAGTTGAGCTGAGCGGAGGTGGCGCCGCGCAAGGCGCCGGACTGACCTCGTTGGCCTGGGTGAAGAGCAGCTGAGTGCGGCGCGCGGGAGATACGGAGCGCAAACACCCACCGAACGGCTGCGGGCTGGCGCTTAAGTTTGGCGAGGCCGTGCCGTTTGAATCTTGGTTTCACCGACGATGTCCGACCCAACCACAGGTGCGGGAGATTCCGCGCAGCCATCCGGGATCGCGCCGTCTCCAGTCGGCGTCGCCGGCTCGCGTGCGCCATCGCGACATAAGCTCGGGACCGGACAACGCTGGCGCGAGTTCGCGATTGGCGAGGCACTCGATGCGGGCGGCATGATTTTTCGCGCCGAGAATGTTTCCTCGATGGAGGAGGTGATCCTGCGGGCGAGCCCGATCACCGAAGCCACGGAGTGGCGTCGCGGAGCCTGGGAGCGACTCGCTGCGATGACGGACAAAGCCGTCGTGGCGTGCCTGGAGGCCTTCGAGGAGGAAGGCTGGCGCTACGAAAGCTCCGCCGTGCCGGACGGGATGACCTTGGGGGCGTGGATGTCGAGCCACCAGGGCGGCGGCGACGATGTCGAAGAAGTGGTGCGGCAACTCGCGCCGACGCTCGCAGCGATGCACCGCGAAGGTGTCGTGCACCTGAATCTCCGACCTGATACGATCTTCGTGCGCGAATCTGCGCGCGGGCTCGAGTTTCTCCTCGCTGGATTCGAGTCGGCGACCCTTTACACGCAACCGCGGCTGGCGCCCGCGGAGGTCGATCCGTTCTACGCCCCGCCGGAGGCTGCGGGCCTCACGCACCATCAGCCCGGCTCGCGGCTGTGTGCGTGGGATTGGTGGTCGATCGGCCGAATCCTGCAGGAATACGTGTTGGGGCAGCACATCCTCGGGTTGATTCTCGTGCGCGACGTCACGCGGAAGACTCCTGAACTGCGGGACAAGGCCGAACAGCTGCTGCTCGAACGGATGCCCCAGGGATTTCGCGCGGGAGCGGTGGAGGAGATGCCGGACTTGCCGCCAGCAACCATGACGCTGTTGCGCGGGTTGCTCTCGAGTTCGGCAGAGGCGCGCTGGGGCTGGGATGCGGTGCAGCGCTGGCTCAACCACGAGAGCGTGCGCGAGCACTACGATCTGCCCCGGACGGCGCGTTTGTGGTCGTGGAAGGGTCGCGGTTTCACGCTCCAGGAAGCCGTGGAGTTTTTCACCACGGAGGAGCATTGGGAGGAGGGTGAATACAACCTCTTCACCGTCGAGGATCCCGAGACACTTGCCTACTTCCTGGCGGATACGCCACGGCACCGCGACGAATGGGAGCGCCTGAAGGCCGCGCTTGAACTCGCGGAGCTGCCCGTGTGGGAAAACGTGCAACCCGCAGCGCAACGTCCGGCCATCGCCGCCGCGGGCTGGCTCGCGCTGGCGGGCATCACGGGTGCGCCGACCCAGTTGCGCGTGCGTGGACGAATGATCGACGCAGCGGGTGTCATGCATTGGCTCGGTGACCCGACCGCGATGGACGCCGCCGCGATCGTCAACGGTCTGCTCGCCCCCCCGTTCGTGAAGTTCATCGAGCCGCTCGATGCGGCGGCCGGTCGTGTGCTCACGACGCTCTCCGAGACGGGCCGACAAGCCGTGCACGTGTGCATCGAGCATGGCTGGCTGGATCCGCACGACAGCGATCGCCATGCGCGGCTGTTGATGTTGACCCTTCAACCCGCGAAACAACTCGCGGAAATGCTGGCGCGGCTCCGGTCATTTTACGCGACCAGTCGCGATACGTTCCTGGCGCGCCTGCTCGGCAGCGAGGAGCTCGAATCATGGGAGCAGGTCGTGCTCGCCTACACGGGGGAGTCGGCTCATCGCCATCAGTTTGTCTCGCACTCGGAGTGGACCCGCGAGCGTCTCGCCGAGCACTCCGCGGCAGCCCGCCAGCTCACGCGCGTGTTGTTCTGGCGACGGTTGCAACGCTTTCTCCGCGTCGTGTCGCCCGGTGGCCGGCCGTATCTGGCCTTTGCGGCGGGCATCGCAGTGTTGGCGATCCTTGTCGGCGTTCTCGCACGATCGTTTGTCGCGGGCGGCTTGAGTGTCGTGGTGCTCGCGGGAACGGCGGCGGCGGCGCTGGGGTGGTTGCGCCGAACCCTCGGCCACGTCGATGCCGAAGCAGGCCCTTGGCAATGGCGCGACAAAGTGGGACGGTGCGCTCTCGAACTGCAGCGCTTCCCGGGTTTCGAGCACGTCGCCACGCCTGAGCTGGAGGTGCGGTTGGATACGACACGCGGGGAGGTCCGCCGACTCAGCGGAGCGAGCGCCTTGCCTGCAGGCTTGGCCGATCCGCCATGGTGGCAGCTGGGTCTGATCGTGAGCTGCGGAGTGCTCCTGTGCATAGCGGCGGCCTGGCTCCATGTCGGCCGTGACGACGATGCTTGGATCGATGAGATCGCGGCCAACTCAGCCGAGATCACAACTTCCGCTGAGGCCGAGCCGGCGGATCCGACACCCGAGGAGCTCGTTGCATCGGGTGTTTATGAAGTAGTCGACGACGGATTCGGGCGCGGCCTGCGCGGGCCCCTTCGTGCCTGGACGCTGCATGCGCCCGACGTCGTGGCCCCGCTCGCGGTGAAGGCCCACGCACCGGCCTCTGCCGAGCAGGCGGCGTTCGCACTCGTGAGTGCGACCCTTACGCTCCAGCCCTACGCGAGGAAAGCCGTGCAAGTCTTGCTGGCGATCCGGGTGCCGACGACGCGCGGTTTCGGCGTCATGATTTTCAATACCCGAGATCGTGTGCTCGTGAGTCGCGAGGTCATCCTCACAGCCGCTCCACTCGAGCACGAAACGTGGTATCAACTGGGACCGCGCCGGGTGCTCTTCCTGGAGCCGCCACACTCCATCGGTGAGGAAATTTCCCTTGCGCCACCGTGAGGTCTTTGGGGTCATGAGCGTTCATCATGATCGCACCCGAGACCTTCGACCACATCGAGAACATCAAGAAGCGAGCCGGACACCTGTGGAGGTTTCTTTGACTGCGAACAAAAGCAGCGCGAGATAGAGTCCATGGAGGCCGAGATGGGCGCTCCGACATTTTGGGATAACAACGAGCGCGCCCAGAAGCACATCGGCAAGCTCAACGGCCTCAAGAAAACCATTCTCCCCGTCATCGCGTTCCAGAAGCGCGTCGACGATCTCCCCGTCATGGTCGAGCTCGTCGAGGCCGCCGACGGTGCCGAGCAGGAGATGTATGCCAAGGAGCTCGATGAGCAGGTCGTCGCGATGGTGACCGAGCTCGATCAACTCGAGATCGCGTCGTTCCTCACCGGCCAGTTCGACAAGAACAACGCCATCTTCTCCATCCAGGCCGGCGCGGGCGGCACCGAGTCCAACGACTGGGCCGATATGCTCTTCCGCATGTATACGCGCTGGGCGGAGCGTCGCGGTTTCACCTACGAACTTCAGGACGTGCAGCCGGGTGACCAGGCGGGTATCAGCAAGGCCACCATCCTCATCAAAGGCGAAAACGCCTACGGTTATGCCAAGGCCGAGCGCGGCGTGCACCGACTCGTGCGCATCAGTCCGTTCGACGCCAATAAGCGCCGCCACACCTCGTTCTGCGCCGTGGATGTCGTGGCCGAGATCACCGAGGACATCGACGTCGAGATCAACGAGAACGATCTTCGCATCGACGTCTACCGCTCCTCCGGCAAAGGCGGTCAGGGAGTCAACACCACCGACTCCGCCGTGCGCATCACGCACCTCCCGAGCGGGATTGTCGTTGTCTGCCAAAACGAGCGCTCGCAGCTCAAGAACAAGGCCGCCGCGATGAACGTCTTGAAAGCCCGCCTGTATGAGAAAAAGCAGGACGAGCAGCGCGCCGAGATGGACAAGTTCTACGGCGAAAAGGGCGAGATCGGCTGGGGCGCGCAGATCCGCAGCTATGTGTTGCAACCCTACCAGATGGTGAAGGACCTGCGCACCGGCGTGCGCACCAGCGCCACCCAGGAAGTGCTCGACGGCGACATCGACCGTTTCGTCAACGCCTGGCTCCGCGCCGGCTGCCCGCGCCACCGCAACAAGGACATCCAGATGGACGAGTGAGCGAGATTGCGGACCGCCGGCGGATTGCGAAATCTCCGTTGTCGCATCCCTTCGCCCGTCCGCACTCCGCGAACCGAACTCCACCCTTCATGACCTACGAACAAATCCGCTCCGCGCTCGCCGCCCAGCCGTTGTTCGAGGACAAGACCTGGCAGCTCTCACCCTCCGCGTGGGTGCTCACGCCTGAGCAACACAGCCAGCTCGAGGCGATTGGCGCGGCCTGCCTCGAGTTTCACCAGGCGCTCGAGACACTTTATCTTCGCGCCGCGGCGGGGAAGAATCTCCTGCGCAACAAATCGCTCACGGCGCCGTGGGTCGTCGACTATCTCGATCGCGGCAAACCCGCTGCGCTCATCGAGCACGCGCGCGATCCGAAAAACCGCGGCGCGTTTCCCACGGTGCTGCGGCCGGATCTTCTGCTCACCGATGAAGGCTTCGCGCTCACTGAGCTCGACTCCGTGCCCGGCGGCATCGGTCTTACCGCGTTCCTCAATCGGCTCTATCGCGACGGCGGGCAGGCGGCCGTGATCGGGGCCGACGATGCGATGGTGAAGAACTTTCACGCCTCGCTCGCCGCGCTTCGTCCCGAGTTGCAGAATCCGCTCATCGTCATCGCCGTGAGCGACGAGGCCGCGACCTACCGGCCCGAGATGGAGTGGCTCGCGCATCAGCTCCAGCTGCTCGGCAAACGTGTCTTCTGTCTCAAACCCGAGGATATTTTCCCGCTCGGTTCGCAGCTCTGCTTCGACGTCGAGGGCAACCCCGAGAAGATCGATATCATCTATCGCTTCTTCGAGCTGTTCGACCTCGCGAATGTCCGCACCGCGAAGTTCATCTTCGAAAGCTGGGCCGCCGGCGAAGTCGCGATTGCGCCGCCGCTGCGCCATTTCCAGGAAGAGAAACTCGCGCTCGCGCTGTTCCATCACCACCTGCTGCAGGACTACTGGCAAGAAGCGCTCAGCGGTCGCACGCTCAAACTCCTCCGCGCGCTCATTCCGCCTTCTTGGATCATGGATCCCGCTCCGCTTCCGCCCGGCGCCGTGCTCGACGGACCGCGCATCGGCGGCCGCGCGCTCAACGACTGGCGCGACCTGGCCAATGCATCGCAAAAGGAGCGTGATCTGATCGTGAAGGTCAGCGGCTATCATGAGACGGCGTGGGGCGCGCGGAGCGTCGTGCTCGGCAGCGATTGCTCACGTGAAGAGTGGCAGCAGGGAATCGAGCGTGCGATCGAGCTCGCGCCGGAGAATCTGCACCTGCTGCAAACCTATCGGAAACCGAAGCGCGCTGAACATCCGCTCTACGTGCCCGCGTCTCCAGAAAGTGGAGACAACGGCTTCACGTCGGTGACACGCGCCGGTCGGCTGCGGCTGTGCCCGTATTACTTCGTGATCGGCGGCAAGGCGCAGCTCTCCGGCGCGCTCGCGACCTTCTGCCCGCCCGACAAGAAGATCATCCACGGCATGCAGGACGCCGCGCTGCTCCCGACCCGAGTCGGGTGAGAGTGTGTCCCGACTCGTGCCAAAGTCCGTCCCGGGTCGAGCCAAGGTGCGGACCCGGCCGGGAGGAAGTGCGTCTCGAATCGCGACGAAGGACGGCTGGTTTGATCGATCGGAAAAAAGAAAGCCCGCTGAGGACAGCGGGCTTCACCTGACGCACGGACAGTCGGCTCAGTCGAGAAATGCGACGCAGACCGGCATCGAAACGATGGCGGTCGAGTCGATCTTCGTGAGCCGGCCGGTGCTCGCATCGACGCGAAAGACCGTGAGGTCATTCGAGTTTTGGTTGGCGGCGACGAGCCACTGGCCGTCGGGCGAAAGGGCGAAGTTGCGCGGATGTTTGCCGCCCACGGGCACGATTTCCACCAGGGCGAGTTTCCCTTGGGCCGCATCGAAACGGAAAACGACGAGGCTGTCGTGGCCCCGGTTGGACCCGTAAACGTATTCACCATTTGGATGCACCCGCACTTCGGCCGTCGTGTTTTCGCCCGTGAAGCCGGCGGGTAGCGTCGATTGCGTATCCGTCGGCGTGAGCGAGCCCGTGGCGGCGTCGTAGGCGTAGCACACGAGCGTGCCGCCCATTTCGTTGATGACGAAAAGATGACGTCCGTCGCGCGAGAAGGCCGCGTGGCGAGGACCCGCGCCCGGGGCAGTGGTGATAAACGCCGGCTCGGCGGGAGTGAGCGTGGCGGCGGCGGGATCGAGCCGATAGGTGAAGATTTTATCGAGGCCGAGATCGCAGACGATCACGTGGCGGTTGTCCGGGGAGATCGTGGCGGAGTGTGCGTGCGCGCTGTCCTGACGCTCGCGGTTTACGCCCGAGCCGCGGTGCTGGAGCACCGTGCCCGGCCGGCCGAGTTTCCCGTCGGGAGCAATGGGGAGCGAGGCGACGAGCCCGGTGTGATAATGGGCCACCACGAGGGTGCGGCCGGTCTGGTCAACGACCAGATGGCAGGGTGCCTTGCCGCCGGCGGGCTGTGGCGCCTGGAGCGGCGTCAGCGCCAGCGTGAGCGGATTGATCGCGTAAGCGCTGGCGAGCGCATCGGTTTCGCTGACGCCGAAGAGGAAGCGTTTGTCGGGCGAGAGCGCGACGAACGAGGGGTTCGATGTCTCGGCGGCGACGATCGGCTGCGAAAGTGAGCCGGTCGCGGCGTCGAGGTCGACGCGATAGATGCCTTTGCCGCCGCTGCGGGTGTAGGTGCCGAGAAAGAGGTGATGAGTGTGCATGTCAGTTCGCCGAAAGGTGCCGATATTCGGGCGGAGCGTTTCGCCCGCAAGTATCGTGTGACTCAATCGGTGGGTGCAAAGGACCGCGATTTCACGCGTCGGTCTCGCTGGTTTCGGGGAGCCACCACGCTGCCACCGCCGCCGCGAGCGCGACTCCGCTGGAGATCAGCAGCGCGGTGCGAAAATCTCCCACCGGAGCGAGCCAGCCGAAGATCAATGAAGCGACCGCGGCGGCGAGCCGTCCGATGTTGAAGCAAAATCCGGCGCCGGTGGTGCGAAGCAGGGTGGGGAAGAGCGGCGGCAGATACATCGTGAACAGTCCGAAGACGCCCGAGAAAAGTCCGACGAGCGGCACCCAGAACCAAGCCAGTTCGCCGAAGCCGCGCGGCACCGCAAACGCGCCGGCCATGCTGCCGAACAATGCGAGCATGAGCAGGAGGATCGCGCGGCGATTGCCCCAAAGTCGCGCCAACCAGCCCGCGAGATAGTTGCCGCCGATGGAAACGAAGATCATCAGGAAGAACGCGATCGAGATGAGCCGCGTGACCTCACCCGGCGCCACGCCATCGTCGACGAGGAGGCGTCGCAGGTGTTGCGCATGCCAGAAGAGAAACAGCCACCATGCCGACAGACCGAGGGCACAAACCACCATCGTGCGCCAGGTGATGCTGGCGACGCGTCCGCGAAAGAGATCCACGATCCCGGGTTTCGGCGCATCGGTCGACTCGGCGCGATGCCACGTCTCCGGCTCCGGAACGTGTTTGCGAATCCAATACACGACGAGCGCGGGCGCCACGCCGATGAGGAACACGTATCGCTCCTCCGGCGGGTTTGGGAGAAGCGACAGTAGCGCGACGATCGCGGAAGCGAGCAGAATGCCGACGTTGACGGCCGTCTGGAGAATCGCCGCGAGCCACGGACGCCATGTCTTGGGCCACGTTTCTGCGATGAGCGAAGCACCCACCGCCCATTCGCCGCCGATGCCGAGCGCGGCAACGAAGCGGAAGAACATCAGCTGCCACCAGGTTTGCGCAAAGGCACACAGGCCCGTGCACACCGCATACGTGAGCACCGTGAGCGCGAGGGTGCGGCTCCGGCCGAGGCGATCACCCAGCCGGCCGAAAAACGTGCCGCCGAGCGCCCATCCGACGAGAAACGCCGCCTGGATGTAAGCGCTCTTTTCCTTCACCGCCGGGTCGGCGGCGCTCGTCACGTCCAGCAAGGTCACCACCAGCGGTGCGGCGACAAGGGTGTAAAGATGGAGTTCGAGACCGTCGAACAACCAACCCAGCCACGCAGCGATGCCGGACTTCCATTGGTGGGGTTTCAGATCACGCAGCCGGGGCGCTGCTTCGGGGGCCATGAGTCGCGACTGTTTAGCGGCTGAGAAATGAGTCAATGGCGCGGCTTTGACCGAATTTCGACGATGGGGCACCCGCGGGGACCGCGGGTCAGGGAAACCATGAGCGCGGGCGATTGCTGCAATAAGTTGCTTTGCGGGATTGGTAAACAGCTGTGGGGAAGAGACGTAGCCCTCTTTTTGCGAAGCGACCGGGGTCACGGCGCATCGGGGCCATGTTAAGTCTCGGTGGCGACGCTGACCTGCGCTTGACGGGCTTATGACAGAGGAGGAATGCCTATGCCGAACCGTTCGCGGTGCGCGACTTTGGGCATCGTGAACGAAGACACACGACACCGATAACAACTATGAACAAACGATACCTGGCTGCACTTACAGCGGCCGTCTGGGGCAGTGCTACTGCGCTGGGGCAGGCCGCCGCCGAAAGCGACGTCGTCACTTTCGAGACGTTGGATGTCTCGGAAATGCGGAGTTTCTCCGATCAGGCCATCCCGGGCGAGACGCCCGTGGCATTCAGCGAAGTGGGGAAGGATCGGATCACCGCGCAGCTCGGCTCGCGCGATCTTCCGCTGGTCTTGAACAACACTCCGTCGGTCTTCGCCACCGCCGACAGCGGCGGCGCCGGCGACGCCCGCATCAACGTCCGCGGGTTCAGCCAGCGCAACGTTTCGATCCTCATCAACGGCGTGCCGACGAATGACCTCGAGAACGGCTGGCTCTACTGGTCGAATTGGGACGCGTTGGGCGATGTCACCAGCACGATCCAGATCCAGCGCGGCCTGAGCAATGTCACGCTGCCCACGCCGTCCATCGGCGGCACGATCAACATCATCACCGATCCCGCCTCCGCGAAGCGCGGCGGCTCGGTGAAGGTCGAGACCGGCAACGATGGATTCCTCAAAGGCACGGCCGTGCTCAACACCGGTTTGTTGAAGGACAAGTTCGCCCTGACGGTCGGCCTGATGGCCAAGGAAGGCGACGGTTTCGTGCGCGGCACATGGTTGGAAGGTTACGGTTACTACGTCGGTTCCTCCTGGCGGGTGAACGACAAGAACCGACTCGAACTCTTCGCCATCGGCGCGCCGCAACAGCACGGTCAGCGCACCTTCGCTTCGAACATCGCGGCGTATGATGCGGGCTTCGCGCGCGAGCTGGGTTACACGCAGTCCGAAATCAACGCGGCGCTCGCCGTCGGACCGGTCAGCTCGGGCGACGAATACAATCCCAACTACTCGCCCGTGAGCTCGAGCTACGCGGGCCAGCAGTTTTACTGGGGCGGCACGCACAGCCGTAAGCAGAACGGCTTCATCAGCGAGCGCGTGAACTATTTCCACAAGCCGCAGATCAACCTGAACTGGTATCTCACCATCAGCGAGCAGTTGAAGCTCACCACGGTCGCCTACTATTCCGGCGGCGATGGCGGCGGCTCCGGCACGCTCAACAACGGCTCCAGCAGCGCGGCCTTCGGGCGCATCGCCAACACCGACGCGCACTATGGCAGCAACATCGATTGGGATGCCACCATCGCGAGCAACGCCGGCACGACGGATATCCGCGGCAATCCCAAGACCGCCGGCCAGTCGCTCGGCATCCTGCGCAACAGCGTGAATCAGCAGGATCAGTTCGGCGTCGTCTCGAAACTTTCCTACGAGATGACCGAGAGCTTGTCCTTCACCACCGGTGTCGACTGGCGCACGGCCGAGATCGATCACTTCCGCGAGGTGCGCGATCTGCTCGGCGGCGATTACTACCTGCCGACCGTGGCGCAAGCCAGCGAGTTCTGGACCGACGGTGCCAACACGCGCCTGGGACTCGGCGACAAAGTGGATTACGACAACACCAACACCGTGGACTGGCTCGGCCTGTTCGTGCAGGGCCAGTATCAGCAAGGCCCGATCACGGCCTTCGCGGTCTATGGTTACTCGCTCGTCGACTACTCGTTCGAGGATCACTTCCGTCGCGCCAGCGCCGGTTCGTCGGAAACGTATCAGCTCGATCCGGGGGCGGACGACGGCCACCAGGTCAAGGGCGGCGTGCAGTATAAGCTCACGCCCAACCTCTCGGCCTTCGTCAACGCCGGCTGGGTTTCCAAGGTCCCCAACTTCGACGGCGTCATCAACGACACTGCCGGCGTGCTGGTGAACACGGGCAACGAAGAGTTCAAGTCCTTCGAGAGTGGTCTGCGTTTTGAGTCCGACGATCGCCGCTTCAACCTCAGCGCGAGCTATTACTACACGCTGTGGCGCGACCGCACCGTCTCCACGGTCAACGAAGTGGCCGACACGATCACCTACCTGCGTGGCGTGAACTCCAACTATGCCGGTTTGGAGATCGAGGGTGCCTTCCAACCCAGTCGCTGGTTCCGCCTCGATGCGGCCGCCTCGGTTGGCAATTGGTATTACACCGACGACGTGACCGGCGAAGTCTTCGCGATCAGCTCCGGTGCTCCCATCGGCACAGGCAGCGATATCTACATCGCAAGCCTGAAGGTCGGCGATGCGCCTCAGACCCAGGTCGCGCTCGGCGCCACGGTATTCCCGATGGATGGGTTGTCCCTTCGCTTCGAGGGTCGTTGGTATGACCGCTATTGGGCGGACTTCCTCCCGGAGTCCCGCACGAGTGCGGCCGACCGCGGCCAGGCGTGGAGCATCCCGAATTACGACATCTACGACTTCCACATCAGCTATCGCCTGCCGCTGAACAACCGCTCGTTCGACGTGAGCGTGTTTGCCCACATCTTCAATGTGTTCGACACGGTCTATGTCTCCGATGCGACCGACAACAGCAGCTTCGAGGGCATCCCCGGAGCGCCTTCGCACAGCGCCCAACGCGCCGAGGTGTTCCTCGGGCTGCCGGCCACCTACAACCTCGGGGTGACGGTCTCCTTCTGAGCGCGCGGAGCTGACAGCAAATAACCTCTCATCGAGGCGGGGGGGCGGGGCGGGGGCGCCGGGCGGGGTT
>JAEYQF010000400.1 GCA_023410155.1 Verrucomicrobiota bacterium
AGACGAATTCGTCGCCGGTGAAGGAGCGGCCGCCGGATTTCTTGAAGACGTAGCTCTTCTATTCCTTCACGTAGAACTCGGAGGAGCCCACGTCGAGGGCGAGGAAGATGTCCTTGCCGAGCTTGTAACCGGCGCCCTTCACGGCCGCGGCGATCGCATCGAGCGCGTCGGTCGTGGAGGCGAGGTTGGGGGCGAAGCCGCCTTCGTCACCGACGGCGGTGGCGAGGCCCTTGGACTTGAGCACCTTCTTCAGCGAGTGGAAAACTTCGGCGCCGGCGCGGAGTGCCTCGGCGAACGTGTCGAAGTTGCGCGGCACGATCATGAACTCTTGGAAGTCGATCGGGGCATCGGAGTGCGCGCCGCCGTTCATGATGTTCATGAGCGGAACAGGGAGGACCTTGGCGTTAGGTCCGCCGAGATACTTGTAGAGGGGCTGGCCCACCGCGTCGGCGGCGGCTTTGGCGACGGCCATGGAGACGCCGAGGATGGCGTTGGCGCCGAGCTTCGACTTGGTGGAGGTGCCGTCGAGCTTGAGCATCGCACGATCGACGCCGATCTGCTCGAGCGCGTCGAAGCCGATGAGCGCGGGGGCGATCTTGGACTTCACATTGCCAACCGCCTTGAGCGTGCCCTTGCCGAGATAGCGGGTCTTGTCGCCGTCGCGCAGCTCGATGGCTTCGTGTTCGCCCGTGCTCGCGCCGGAGGGAACCGCAGCGCGGCCGAAGGCGCCGCAGGCGAGTTTCACGTCGACCTCGACGGTCGGGTTACCGCGCGAGTCGATGATTTCGCGGGCATTGATGGCAGTGATCGTAGTGCTCATGAGGAAAATGGAAACGCTCAGGTGTGGCGGCTCGCCCCGGCCCGCGCAAGTCTCGCCTGCGTCTTGGCCAGCCGATGCGCGGAAATCGCCAAGAAAAGGGGAAATCCCCCATGTCGGTGCCGAGGCCGGGGAATCCCGCGGTCAAAAGGGCGGTTTCGAGAACCCGAGGTTCTCCATCAAGCGACCCAGAGGTCCGCGTTGCTTGGGGCGAAACTGCACTGGCAAGTGGTCGACGAAGCCGCGGGTGATCGCGATTCGGCCGACGGTCATGCCTACATAGTTACGAGCGTTGAGATTCTCCAGTGTCAGCACGCCGGTGGGCACTTGATCCAGATGACCTTCGTAGGCCGCCGCGTGCAGGGGAGTATCGCCGTTGTCGTTGCGCGTGAGCAGCAGATCGGAGGTGAGCACCTCGCGCGGGATTTTGGAGAGCTGACCGGTCTCGGCGGCCGCGTGGATCACCGTGAAGCCGGTTTTGCTCGCGAGGATCAGCCGGTCATGCGTCAGCATGTCGGGCGGGACCTGGCCCAGGTGGCCCGAGATCGCGGCGGCGTGCAGCACCGTGTCGCCCGCCGAGGTTTTCTGAGTCAGCGCGTCGCCTGTGAGCAGGCTGGCGGGGAACTGGTCGAGGTGACCGTTGAACGCGGCGACATGCAGCACCGTTTCGCCGCCGAGATTGCGCTGCAGGAGATTCTCCGACGTGAGAAACGCCACGGGCAAACGATCGACCGTGCCATGCTCGGCCGCCTCGTGCAGCAGAGTATTGCCGAGATGCGTGCGCGAGGTCGCGATGGCGGCAGTCAGTAACGGCGCGGGGAGTTGTTCGAGATGCCCGTGCGCGGCGGCCACGTGAAAAACGGTATAGCCGGAGTTGCTCGCCAGATTCAGCAGGCGCTCGTTGATGAACTCCGGGGGAATCTGGTCGAGGAAGCCACCGATCGCCGCGTGATGCAGGGGCGTATAGCCGGAATCGTTGCGAAGGGTGAGGTTGGCTTCGGTAAGCACGGCACGGGGGAGCACCTTCAACTGGCCCGTCTTTGCGGCCATGTGCAAAGGCGTGTTGCCCGCTGCATTGCGACTCGTGAGCCGCTCAGTTGTGAGCGACTCGGCTGGGAGTTCGCTCAACTTCTCCGAGCGCGCAGCCTGATGCAGATCGGCGGTTTCCATTCCGCGGACAACCAAGTTTTCCCCCGCGGCGGAGGCAAACCAAAAGCCGGCGGTCCTCTCCCTCCGTCACGCGACGGATTTCGGTTTGCCATGGCAAAACACGCTCGCACGCTCGGAACACATGAAGCCCGCTGAAGCCGCTCCAGCCACTCAGCCCCGCAAGGAATCTGTGCTGATCATCGACGACGAGAAGCCTCTGTTGGACGTCTTCGAAGCCGCCTTGTCCCCATTTTTTGAAGTCACGAAGGCGATCTCGGCCCGCGACGCGGAGTTCATTTTGCACAAGAAGGATTTCAAGGTGGTTGTCGCCGATCACCTCATGCCCGGCGGCAACGGCATGAGTTTCCTCGTGCGGGCTCGCGAAGAGTATCCCCACATGCAGCGCGTCCTCGTCACGGGCTACATGAAGCCGGAGATGCTGATGCGCAGCGTGAACGAGGCGGCTCTGTTCCGCTACCTGCTGAAGCCGGTCTCGTTGCCGGAGTTGGTCAAAGTCGTGCAAGACGCCGCCAAGGCGCACGACGCGAGCCTCGCTTCGCGCTGAGCCGCGCCGCATCTGGGCGCGGCCGGGTTCGCTCTTTGTCCCGACCCGGTCCGGACCTGGGCTCGACCCTGCACGCAACGTGTCCCGACTCGGTGCGCAATCGGTCCCGACTCGAGCCGCACCGTGGCACGATTGAGGACGATCAGCGTTTGAGTTTCTTCCGCAGATACGGCGCGGTGGGGCTGGACTTCACTTTCAACAAGCCGGTGAGCTCGCCCTGATAGAGCAGTTCGCCGCCGTCGGGTCCGCCGACGGGGCCGAGTTCGATGATGTAGTCAGCTTCCGCGAGTAGATCGAGGTGATGTTCGATCACCACTACGCTGTGGCCTTGCTCGACGAGCGAGTGCAGCACGCGGATGAGTTTTTCGCAGTCGCTCAGGTGCAGTCCGATCGTCGGCTCCTCGAGGAGATAGAGATTCTTGGGCTGCTGGCCGCGGCTGCGTTCGCGATAGGAGGCCAGTCCGTGCGAAAGCTCCGTCACGAGTTTGAGCCGCTGGGCTTCGCCGCCGCTGAGCGTCGGCGAACTCTGCCCGAGCGTGAGATAGCCGAGACCGCAATCGACCATGAGCTGGCAGACCTGCGAGAGCTGGGAATGAAAATCGAAGAACTGCGCAGCTTCCTCGAACGTGAGCTGCAGCACCTGGCCGATGTTCTTGCCCTTCCACGTAACGTCGACGAGGTCCGGGCTGTAGCGCGAGCCGCGGCAGTCGTCGCAGGGCAGAAAGGTGTCGGGCATGAACGCCATCTCGAGCTTCACGCGTCCGGCGCCTTCGCACGTCGGGCAGCGTCCGCCGGCGGTGTTGAAGGAGAAACGGCCGGCCGTGTATCCACGAATCTTGGACTCGGGCAGCGACGCGAAGAACTGCCGGATGAGATCGAAGATGCCGAGATAGGTCGCCGGCGTGGAGCGCGGTGTCTTGCCGATTGGCGATTGATCGACCTCGATCACGGACTTGAAGCCGCTGAAGCCGCGAAGTTCGGCAAATGGAACCGCAGAACCTTCCGTCGTGAATCCCGAGCTCTTAACGAAGTCGCGACCCGTGAGTTTCGTTTTCTTCTGCTTTAGCGCGAACGCGACCGCCGGATGGAGCAGATCGCGGAAGAGCGTGGATTTCCCCGCGCCACTCGGGCCCGCGACCATGACAAGCCGGCCGTGCGGAATACGCAGATCGAAGCCCTTCAGATTGCGGAACGACGCCGCGGTGAGCGTCAGCGCATTTTCGGTTTTGGGTTTTGAGTTCTCGATTGGGCGATAGCTGCCGCGAAGGGGATGTTCGATGCCCTTGCTGAGGAAGAGTCCGGTGAGGGATTTGTCGCTCCGCTTGATCTCGGCAGGCGTGCCGTTGGCGAGCACTTCACCGCCGTGGATGCCGGCGGCGGGGCCCAGATCGATGATGCGATCGGCGCGTTCCATGAGTTCGTCGTCGTGCTCGACGACGAGGAGCGTGTTGCCCTTGGCGCGCAGCGCCTGGAGCGTGTCGATGAGCCGGTCGTTGTCGCGGGCGTGCAGACCGATGCTCGGTTCGTCGAGCACGTAGAGGACGCCGGCGAGATTGGTCCCGAGTTGCGCGGCGAGTCGGATGCGCTGCGCCTCGCCGCCGGAAAGTGTGTCGGTCGGACGATCGAGCGAGAGATATCCGAGGCCAACGTGGTCGAGGAACTTCAGGCGCTCCTCGATCTGCGGCACGATGTCCTGAGTGATCAGCCGCCCCCGCTCGTCGAGATCGAGCTGGCGCAAGTGTGCGAGCAATTGCGCGGGTGTGGAGGCAAGAAGTTGCGGGAGCGAGAGCGGTGGCTGTTTGCCGCGGAAGTGGAGCTTCACCGCGCGTGAAACGCGGTTGATTCGCGCCCCATGACACTCCGGGCAGGGCGTGCCTGCGTCCGAGAGATCGTCGGAAGAATCGACGCCGAATTCGCGCAGCCGTGCGGCGGGATCGTCTTCGTCATCCTCGTCGCCGACCTCGAGCATCCAGGGAAACACGCGACCGTGTCCGCGACAGGTTGGGCACCAGCCGCGGGGCGAGTTGAACGAAAAATCCTTGGGATCGAGTTCGGAAAACGACTCGCCCGTCTCGATGTCCGTGCGCGTGGTGGAGAACCACGACACGATTTCGTTTTGCGGCGTGAGGAGGAAGCACGAGCCCTTGCCTAGGCGGAGCGCGGTTTCGAGGGTGGTCGAGAGCTTGGGGAGCGGCGCGTTGGGGGACGGTTTCAGATCGGCGACGACCACCTCGATGTCGTGCTCCCGGTAGCGATCGAGTTTTTGAAAAGCATCGACGGGCACGAGCTGCCCGTCTGCGCGCATGAGCTTGTAGCCCTGTTTGCCGATCCACGTGGCGATCGGTTGATGGTGGCCCTTGCGACCGCGGATCAGCGGGGCGCAGAGATAGAGGTGCCGTGCGCGTTTCGCCTTGGGTGAATCGAGCACCCGATCGAGCAGTTTCCTCAACTGGCCCATCGAGAGCGGCGTCACCGGCTTGTCCGTGTCGGGGTGATGCTGAATGCCGAGGCGCGCGTAGAGCAGGCGCAGGTATTGTGCGACTTCGGTGATCGTCGCGACCGTGGATTTTCGTGAACCGCGCGTGACGCGTTGTTCGATCGCAACCGTCGGCGGAATGCCCGTGAGCCGATCGATTGCGGGGCGGGGGAGTTGTTCGACGAACTGCCGCGCGTAGGGCGACATCGACTCCATGAAGCGTCGCTGGCCCTCTGCGAACACGATGTCGAACGCGAGCGTGGATTTGCCCGAACCGGAGACGCCGGTGACAACCGACAACTCGCGATGCGGAATCGTGAGCGAGAGATTCTTCAGGTTGTTCTCTCGCGCGCCGACGATTGTCAGTTGTGCGTTGTCGGGTGCACTGGAGACCGGATTGAGGAGATCGGAGCTCGGGACCGACGCGCGGTAGGGCGCGGCCGATTCGGCGGCGAGCGCGAGTCCGTGCGTGTCCTCCGCGAGGGCTTCGCGCAGGAAGCGCGACGTTTCGGTGTCGGCCGCAGCGACGAGTTCGGGCGGACCCTCCGCGACGATCCGGCCGCCGTTCGCGCCGGCATCGGGACCGATCTCGATCAACCAATCAGCGGATTTGAGCACGTCGAGATTGTGCTCGATCACGACCACGCTGTGGCCCCGTCCGACGAGCTGTTGGAGAACGTGGAGCAGGCGCTTGACGTCGTGGCGGTGCAGCCCGGTGGTCGGCTCGTCAAGGAGGAGAAGGGCGGACTTTGCGTCTGGTTCGGCGTCCTGCGTGGTCTGGCCGGCGTAGCTGCTGAGGTAGCGGACAAGTTTCAGGCGCTGGGATTCACCGCCGCTCAGAGTGTTGAGCGGTTGGCCGAGTGTGAGGTAACCCAAGCCCACTGAATCAAGCGTGGACAACCGATGCCGAATCGACGGGTGTTCGGCGAAAAGCGGAAGCGCGTCCGTGACGGAGGTCGCGAGCAGGTCGGCGACAGAGCGGCCGTTCCATTCGATGGCGAGCACCTCGGGTTTGAAGCGGCGGCCTTCGCACACCGGGCAGGGCACGAAGACATCCGAGAGGAATTGCATCTCGACGCGCTCGGCCCCGAGTCCCTGGCAGTGATCGCAGCGACCTTCGCCACTGTTGAACGAGAAACTCGACGCGCTGAAACCGGCGGCCTGCGCGGCCGGCGTGCTCGCGTAGAGTTCCCGGATCAGATCCCACGCCTCGGTGTAGAGCGCGGGATTGGAGCGCGGGGTGCGCGAGAGCGGCGATTGATCCACCAGCACGATTTCGGAAAACTCGAGATCGCTGTGCACATGTTGAATCGCGGCCGGATCTTCGGCGAACTGATGTCGCGCGGCGAGGAGGCCTTGGTGGATGCCGTGATTGAGCAACGTGGACTTGCCCGACCCGGACACGCCGCTGAGGCAAACGAAGCGCTGGAGGGGGAGACGGACCGTGATGTCGCGCAGGTTGTGTTTCGTCGCGTTTTCGTAGGTCAGCCAGCGCGTGCGGGCGTGGATCTCGCGGCGCCCTTGTGGCGTCTTGATCGATTCGCGTCCCGAAAAATACCTTCCGGTGATGCTCTCTTTTGCGCGCAGCATCTGAGAGACCGTGCCTTCAAACACGATGTGTCCGCCGCGATTGCCCGGTTCGGGACCGACCTCGATCACGTGATCGGCGGCGCGGATCATCGCTTCGTCGTGCTCGACCACGACGACCGTGTTGCCCGCGTCGGTCAGCGTGCGGATGATCCCGATGAGCCGATCGATGTCGCGCGGGTGCAACCCGACGCTCGGTTCGTCGAGCACGAACAACGTGTCGACGAGCGACGTGCCGAGGCAGCTCGTGAGATTCACGCGCTCGACCTCACCGCCGGAGAGTGTGCGCGATTGGCGATCAAGCGTCAGATAGCCGAGGCCGACTTGCTCCAGATAACGCAGCCGGGTGCGAATCGCATCGAGCGCGATCGACGCGGAGTGATCCGCGCCACCCTCCGTGACGAAGTAACCCGGCAGGTCATTTTGTTCGGTGCGGCGCAGGAGTTCGGAAACGGGGAGTTGATACAGGTCGGGGAGGGTGTGCCCCTGCCATTTCCAGCAGAGCGACTCCGGCTGCAGGCGCGTCCCGCCGCATTCGGGGCAAAGATTGTATGCACGGTAACGCGAGAGGAAGACGCGGACGTGCATCTTGTAGGTGTTCTTCTCGAGCCAGCGGAAGAAGCCCTTCACGCCATACCAATACTGCGGCCACGTCTTGCCGTTCTCCTCGCCGTAACCTGGCTCGCCATCGATCACGAAGGCTTGCTGCGCAGGCGTAAGGGAAGCGAACGGCACATTCGTCGGTATCTTTCTCTTCTTCGTCCAGACGTAGAGGTCCTTCTTCGATTCGCCGTAGATGTCGCTTTCCCAGCACTTGATCGCGCCGTCGTCGATCGAGAGCGTCTGGTCTGGCACGGCGAGGCGGTAATCGATGTCGATCACCCGGCCGAATCCGCGGCATTTCGGGCACGCGCCGAGCGGTGAGTTGAAGGAAAACAGCGCGGGCGAGGCCGCGCGAAACGTGCGGCCGGTCTTCGGCGAATGCAGTCCGCGCGAGTAGTGCCCGGTCTCCCGCGATGTATCCGCAGCGTAAATACGCACCTCGCCGTGGCCGAAGTGCATTGCGGTTTCCACCGCTTCGAGGAAGCGCGCGCGCTGGTCAGGCGCGACCGCGAGCCGATCTTGCGCGACAATCACCTGGCCGGTGGTCGAGAGCTGCGCGCTTAACGCCTCGGCGCCGAGCGCGAGGAGTTCGTCGATGCGTTGCACCGACAGCGTGCCGTCCGGCGTCGGCACCATCACACGCACGTAGGACTGGCCCTTGAGATTCTGAAAGATTTCGGACCACGTGAGATTATCGGGGCGGGCGACCTGGAATCCGATGACAACCGTTTTCCCGCTGTGCGCCGCGTGAGTCTTTTCCCAGATGCTGAGCGGCGAGTCGTCCTCGACTTTCTCGCCCGTTGCAGGATCGAAGCACTCGGCGACGTGGCTGAACCAGACTTTGAAGTAGTCCGTCAACTCGGTCATCGTGCCGACGGTGGAGCGCGAGGTTTTGACCGTGTTCGTCTGCTCGATCGCGATCGAGGGGCGAATATTCTCGATCGAATCGACCTTGGGCTTGTCGAGCAGGTCGAGAAACTGCCGCGTGTAGGCGGAGAACGTCTCGACGTAGCGGCGTTGCCCTTCCGCGTGCAACGTGTCGAACACGAGCGACGATTTGCCGGCGCCGCTGAGGCCCGTGACCACGATGTAGTGGCCAAGCGGAAGATCGACGTCGAAGCCCTTCAGGTTGTTCTGGCGAACTCCGCGCAGGCGGATGCACTCGGGCTTGGGTTGGGAAACAGGTTTCGAGCGAGGCGAGGCCACAGCCACTCACGAAGAGAATGCGCCGCGCGAACGCAACTCGGCGCTCGGCGGGCGTCCTCGTTGCTGACAGGACGCTGTCAGGAGCCGCAGCGTGCGGTCACTTCGCCAGCGTGAGTTTCGCTCCGGCGCTCTGGATGGCGCGAGTGACGGCCGGAGCGGGTTTCGTGTCGGTCACGATCGTGAAACGCCCCTCGAAGGGAGTAACCAGGCTCAGGGCCTTGCGGCCGAACTTCGTGCGGTCCAGCACGAAGACGATGCGCTCAGCCGCCGCGATCATCTTGCGCTGCGCGGCGGCGATGAGCGTGTTGTGACTCCACACGCCCTGCTCCGTGATGCCCGCGCCACCGACGATCGCGAGATCCGCGTGAACCTGGGAAAAGGATTCTTCGCACAACGGTCCAACGAGCGTGCCGAGTTTGCGGTAAAGATTGCCGCCGGTGACGGTGGTTTCGGTCCCTCCGATATCGCTGAAGAGGCTGGCGACGGGAAGCGAGTTGGTGATCACCTGCAGGGGCTTGTCTGTGAGATGGCGCGCCACCGCGTAGGTCGTGCTGCCGCCGTCGAGGATCACGGTCATCCCTTCCTTCACCTGGTCGGCGACAAGCCGACCGATGGCAAATTTCTCGTCGGCGTTCAGGCGATCGCGAGCGGCGAAATCGTATTCCTGCGCGAGCGCGTCAGTTTCAATCAGCGAGGCGCCGCCGTGGTGCCGCCGAACGACGCCTTTCTTCTCCAGCACATCGAGCGCGCGGCGCACGGTGGAGAGCGACGCATCGAAGCGATCGGCCAAGGTCCGCAACTCCGCGTAGTGGTGTTCGCGGATGAAACGTTCGACGAGATCGATGCGCTGTTTGTTGGTCATGCCCGGAGCGAAGCTTCGAGGAGCCGGGCGAATAGTTCAAGATACGCGCCGACCTGCCGCGCGGGATCGAACGTCGCCCGGGCAAAGTCGCGCGCGAGTGCGGACCGGGTCGAGCCAAGGTGCGGATCGACTCGAGCCACGGTGCGGATCGTGTCGCGAAACGCGCCATGATCGCCGCGCGGAATCGCCCAGCCGGTTTGCCCGGGGAGAAAACATTCCTCGATGCCTTGCGCGGACATCGCGATGGCCGGGAGTCCGTGCGCTTGCGCCTCGATGAGAAAGTTCGAGAGGGATTCGCTCGATGACGCGTGCACGGCGCAATCGGCGGCGGCATAGAGTGGGGCGGGATCGCGTTGGAAACCGAGGAACTTCACGCGCGAGCTGAGTCCGAGCGCGGCGACGCGTTGCTCGCATACGGTGCGAGCGGGACCGTCGCCGGCCAGCCAGAGTTGCCAGTCAGGATCAGTGGGAAGTTCGGAGACGATCTCGATGAGTTCGCGCTGGCCCTTTTCGGGGCGGAACATCGCGACGCTGAGCATCACGAAGGTCGAATCCGTGCAGCCTCGCTGCGTGCGGAATCTGGAGCGCGCATCGGGCGCATCGGTGGCCGCCGGGAAGACGAGCGAGTTGTAGATCACGCTGATCTTGGCGCCTTCGACATTGTAGCGCGTGACGAGCACGTCGCGTGCGTCGCGGCTGTTGGCGACGACGTGGCGCACGCGATGCAGCGAACGTTGGAAGGCGGTCGGAAGTTGTTTTCCCGTTCGCATGGTGCCGATTACAGCGGAGCCGGGAAGTGCGGTTTGCAGGCGGCCGGCGTAGCAGTTCGCCATGCGGCCCATGCAGAGCACGATGTCGGGTGCGAGTTGGCGGGCGCGTCGCGTGAGTCCGGGCGCGAAGAAGTCGAGCCGCGTGTCGAATGGTTGCAGCACATGGCGTGACACGGCGCGGTCGACGGAGGGACTCAGCGCGCCGGCCGGACGAAACGTGAGCAGCGTGGTGACGTGTCCGGCTGCGGCGAAGGCGTTGCTCAGCAAGATGGATTGCCGCTCGGTGCCGCCGCTGCGGAGGTAGTCCTGCACGACGAGAATTTTCATTGCGCGAAGGGCAGGCCGGGGGACAGTGAACGCACGATGAGCAATGCCGTTGTTCAGTTGTTGTTGCGGTGGGCGGTGCTGGCGCTGGGCGTCACGATCGCCGCGAAACTGGTGCCGGGGATCCGATATGATGACGGTGCGACGCTGGTGGCGGTCGTGGTGTTATTGAGTTTCTTCAATGCCATCCTGAAGCCGCTGCTGCTGGTGTTCACGCTGCCGTTCATCATTTTGACGATGGGGCTGGGCATCATCGTGATCAACGCCTTGTTGTTCTTGTTCGTCGGCCGGTTGGTGGCGGGTTTTCACGTGGACGGATTTTGGACCGCGGTGGGCGGGGCGCTGATCGTGAGCGTGACGAACTGGCTGGTGAGTTTGTTCATCAAGAGTTCGCGGGAGCGCGACGAGCGAAAGGCGGAGCAGCGGCGCGAACGTAAGAAGCCGGACGACGTGATCGATATTTGAGTCGGGCGGCACGACGCCGAGCCGGCGCCGGAGTGCGGACGGGGTTTCCATTTGACGGAGGGGCGGGGGGCGGTGACTTTCCCGGCCAAATCCTCACATCATGGCTGAATCCAACGAATACGATCTGGTGGTCATCGGCGGCGGTCCCGCGGGTTACGCGGGCGCGATCCGCGCCGGGCAACTGGGCAAGCGCGTCGCTTGCATCGAAATGGAGCGCGCGGGCGGCACGTGCTTGAACTGGGGATGCATCCCGACCAAAGCGCTGCTGAAAAGCGCGGAGCTCTACCAGAAGATCAAGAAGTCGGAGACGTTCGGCATCTCGGTGAAAGACGTGACGTTCGACTTCGCCAAGGTGATGGAGCGCTCGCGCGGGGTCGCGAGCCAGATGGCGAAGGGCGTCGAGTTCCTGTTCCGCAAGAACAAGGTCGATTACTTCATCGGCCGTGCGCAGGTGACCGTGCCGGGCATGGTCGAGATCACTGAGGGCGACCACAAAGGAAAGTTTTTCAAGACGAAGAACATCCTCATCGCGACCGGTTGCAAGATGCGCCGACTCCCGGGGCTCGAGGTCGATGGCGTGCGCGTGATGACCTCGCGCGAGGCGCTGGCGAACACGAAGCTGCCCAAGTCGATCATCATCGTGGGCGCCGGCGCGATCGGCGTGGAGTTCGCGTATTTCTTCAATGCCTTCGGCACGAAAGTGACGCTCGTGGAGATGCTGCCGCAGGTGCTGCCGGTCGAAGACGAGGAGATCGCCAAGACGCTCCAACGTGCTCTCGAGAAGCAGGGCATCGCGATCCACACGGGCACGAAGTGCGAAGATTTCCGGGTCGGCAAAGATTCGGTGAAAGTGAAGCTCGTGAAGGGCGACAAGAGCGAGGAAGTGGAAGCCGATGCGGTCCTGTCCGCGATTGGCGTCGTCGCCAATATCGAGGGTGTCATCTCCCCGAAAGTGAGCATCGAACTCGACCGCAACTACGTGAAGGTCGGCGACGATTATCAGACCAATGTGAAAGGCATCTATGCTGCGGGCGATATCATCGGGCCACCGTGGCTCGCGCACGTGGCGACGTTTGAGGCCGTCAGCGCGGTCAATGGCATGTTTGGCGCCGGCAAGCCGGTGCGCGTGACGAAGTTCCCCGGCTGCACGTATTGCCAGCCGCAGATTTCGAGCACGGGTCTGACCGAGAAGGCCGCGAAGGAAAAGGGGCTGAACTACAAAGTCGGCAAGTTCCCCTTTACGGCGTCGGGCAAGGCGGTCGCTTCGGCCGAGAGCGAAGGTTTCGTTAAGGTCATCAGCGACGCAAAGACCGGGGAGATTTACGGCGCGCACATCATCGGTTCGGAAGCGACCGAGCTGATCGCCGAGTATGGACTCGCAGTCGAACTCGAGGCGACGATCGACGAGATCCACCAAACGATCCACGCGCACCCGACGTTGAGCGAAGCGGTAATGGAAGCCGCCGCGGCCACGCACGGTCAGGCGATTCACATCTGAGCGCGTTTGCGCGAGGACAGGGTTCCGAAGGCCGGCCCAGCGCCGGCCTTTTTTGCGTTTGGGAAGAACGATCGGCCTGAGGGCAGGGCGCGGACTTCGTTTCGCGCCTTTCTTGTTCCGCAACCAAGAGCGGGGTGAACGGGCGGGAGCGAAGTCCCGGCCCTGCCTCACGTGTCGTGTGAACGCCCCTTAGCCGATGCGCTTGGCCGAAGCCTGCGCCGCGAGCGCCAGTTCGGCGGCTTTGAAAACGTGAGCCTGCGTCATCGCCTGCTCGGTGCGATGGAGGGAATCGAGAACGAGTTCGCCGAAAAACGGGAATCCGACCTTTCCGGCAAGCTCGAGGTGGTGCTCGCCGTATTCATTTACCAGATACAGATGGTCGCCGGTCTGCGCCCGGGCGACATCGACGTATTTGCGGAGTTCGATCGTGCCGGCGGTTCCGAGGATAAAGGTGCGGCCGTCGCCCCACGTGCTCAAGCCGGGCGGAGTGAACCAGTCGACGCGGATATAGTTGGTGGCGCCGTTGTCGGCGACGAGATTGGCTTCGCCAAAATCCTCGAGCTCGGGGACGTCGGGATGCGCGTAATTGGCGACGGCGGCATGGACGACTCGGGCGTCAGCTGCACCGGCGTAGGTAAGGAACTGTTCAAACTGGTGGCTGCCGATGTCGCAGAGAATCCCGCCGTAGCTCTCGCGTTCGAAAAACCACGCAGGACGCTTCGCTTGATCGAGGCGGTGCGGGCCGAGACCGATGACCTGCAGCACGCGACCGATCGCTCCTTCGCGCACGAGCTTCGTCGCGTGCACCGCGGCCTCGACGTGCAGGCGTTCGCTGAAATAGACCATGTATTTCCGCCCCGTCTCTCGTGCGACGGCGCGTGCGGTCGCGAGTTGGTCGAAGGAGGTGAACGGAGTCTTGTCCGTGAAGTAGTCTTTGCCGGACTGCATCACGCTGCAGCCGAGCGGACCGCGAGCGCATGGCACTGCGGCCGCGGCGACCAGTTTTACGGTGGGATCATCCAGAATCTCTGCGAGAGAGCGTGCGACCCGGACGTCCGGGTAACGTTGTTCGAAAGCGGCGCGCTTTCGAGCGTCGGGCTCGTAAACCCACTTGAGCTGCGCACCGGCCTCGATGAGTCCGTTGCATTGGCCGTAGATGTGTCCGTGATCGAGGTGCGCAGCGGCAAAGACGAATTCGCCTGGGGTGACGACCGGCCGGGGTTTGCCTTCCGGGGCGTAGTTCTGGCCGTCGGATTTTTGTGACATGTGCGGGCAGCTACTCGGGCAGCGGCTTGTTGCGCGTTTCGGGAAGGAACGGCAGAGCCAGGATCCCGAGCAGCAACGTCGCGCTCACCCATGCGCCTGCGATGCGGAAGCTCTCGACTTCGCCGCCGAGGTGCGCGGTGAGCCGGCTTAGCGTGAACGGGGCCGTGGCGGCGAAGATGCGTCCGCCATTGTAGCAGAAGCTCGTGCCGGTGCTACGGAGCGAGGTGGGGAAAAGCTCCGGCAGGTAGATCGCGTAGACGCCCAGCGCGGCGAGCTGGCCGAATCCCATCAGCGGCAGCATCCAAAAAATCTGGCTGAAATCGCGGAGCCCGAGAAACACGACGAGGGTGGAGAGGAACGAGAGCAACAAGGCCAGGCCGCAGGCGGGACGGCGTCCGAAACGTTGGGCAATCCAGGCAAATGTGATCATGCCAAAGAAGCCGCCGACGTTTTGAAAGAGGAGCGCGATCGAGCGCCAGTATGCCTGGTCGCTCGCGAGACGCTCGGGTGAGACGCCTTGATCGGCCAGGTGAGTGCGCACGATCTCGCCTACGATCTTCGGGTGAAAATTACCGACACCCCAAAGGCCGATGATGCCCGCTGTGCAGACGATGAGGCCGAGCCAGGCATTGCGCCCCCAGGTGGGATGACCGAGCAGGGCGCGATACGAGCCAGCCTTGGCTCCGGATTTCAAACCTGCTTCGTGAGCGAGGCGCCAGCGCTCGGGTTCTTCCACCCGACGGAGCAGCACGCCGACGATCAGAGCGGGGGCTGCGCCCACGAGAAAAATCATCTGCCAGGCTTGTAATCCCCATGGGAGCGGGCCGGTAGCGGCAACGGCACCAATCGTCATCCCTATCAGCCCCGCGAGGATGTTCCCCCACGTGGAGAGCGACTGGAGCAGTCCGAGCGCCGGCGCGCGACTGCGTTCCGGGAATGAGTCAGCGACGAGAGCAACCGCGAGCCCGAACACTCCGCCGACGCCGATGCCGGTGAGGAAACGATAGACGCAAAAATCCCCAAAGCCGGTGGAGAACGAGCTGAGCCCTGTGCACAAGGAGTAGATCATCACACTCCACATCAGCATGCGCGCGCGACCGTAACGGTCTCCGAGCGCACCGAACACAAGCCCGCCCGCCGCCCACCCAAGCAGAAAGATCGACGTCGTATAGGGAGCGTAGATGGTCGCCTGCGCGCGATCGCCGAGCAGGTCCTCCATGGCGGAGTCGCGGGCCAAGTTGAAGAGTTGTCCGTCGAGGCAATCGAAGAACCACGCGAGCGTCGCCGCGATGAAGAGCAGCCATTGCTTACGGCTCAGGTGCTGCCACCAGCGGAGTGAGTGATCGGTGGGATGATGCATCAAGAGAGGGTGACTGGCCGGCTCGTTTTCGCGGACTGATAAAGCGACTCCACCAGTGAAACGGCACGGCGGCCCTCGCGACCATCGATGGACAGCGGGCGCTGGTGCAGGATCGCGGCGGCGATATCGCGGAACTGCCGAATGTGACCTTCAATCCCGATACCGGCAGGAGAAGACGCTCCGCTGCCTAAGGACTGCCCGGCGGACTCGGTTCCGCTCGATTCTTCGCCCGGTGCGGGGGAGCTGAGATCCCACCGTGCAATTTGATCATCCTCGAGGGAGATAGAACCCTTGTCGCCGGCCAGTTCGATTCGTCGCGACCAGCCCGGCCAGGCTGCGGTTGTGGCCTCGATCGTGCCCAGTGCACCGTCCGGAAAGCGCAGAGCGGCGCACGCGGTGTCTTCTCCTTCGATTCCCGTATGAACCCGGCGTGTGGTCCACGCGAACACTTCGGAAGGCAGGCCGGCGAACCACTGCAACAGGTCGAGGCCATGGATCGCCTGGTTGATCAGTGCGCCGCCACCATCGAGGGCGAGCAGGCCTTTCCAGCCTTGATAATAGGATTCGGGCCGGTGCCACTTCACGTGAACGGTCGCGAGCGCGAGCCGACCGAGCGCTCCGCTCGCGACGGCCTGCTTCACCCGTTGCGCGCCTGGCCCGAAACGCCCTTGGAAAATGGGTGCGACCACCACCCCGCGCCGCTCTGCGAGGGCGAGCATGGCGTCCACCCGTGCGACGGAGATCTCCAAGGGTTTTTCAATAATGACATGTTTGCCCGCGTCGATCGCGAGCAGCGCGGGCTCCAGGTGGGCGCCGCTCGGTGTGGCGATACAGACCACCTGCACTCCGGGATTGGCACAAAGTTCGGCCACCGAATCCGTCGCCAGCGATAGAGCGTGAGCCGAGGCGAATTCCTGGGCTTTCGCCCGTGAACGGCTCGCAACCGCTGTAAGGCGGAACTCGGGGACCGCCGCGAAGGCGCGAGCGTGAATCGCCGCAATCAGGCCTGTGCCGACGAGGCCGACGCCGAGGGGAGGGGAAAGCATGGGGAAACACCGCGCCAGACCCGGCGCCCGGGGGAGTCATTGCCTCAGTTTCGATTTCGGCGGAACTGCCGCGTCGGGAAATAAACTGGTGCGAGCGGCGGGAATCGAACCCACATCAACGGCTTCGGAGACCGCTACACTATCCATTGTGCTACGCCCGCGAAAAGGAACCGTCGCAAACTCCGAAACACGCGCAGCGCTGTCGAGCGCAAATCGCGCGCGGTGCTCCACCAGCTAGAGCGCGTATTTGATCAGCACGAAGCTGCCGATCAGGAGCACCATGAACAAGACGGTGAATAACTCGAGGTATCGATCGAGCAGCCGCTTCACCGGTGGGCCGAAGAAAAAGATCGTCAGCGCGACGAGAAAAAAGCGGGCGGAGCGTCCGATCACGGAGGCGGATACCAAAGTGCCGAGGCTGACCTGTTCATGGAACACGCCCGCTGCGATCGTGAATACCTTGTAGGGGATGGGGGTGAACGCTGCCGTGAGGATCGAGAGGAAGGCGTTTTCTCCGTAGAGCAGGGCGACCTTCTCCCACGCTGCTCCGTAGTGCAGCAGATCGAAAATGATCCAGCGTCCAAATGGCTCGGCGAGGTAACCGATGCCATAGCCGAACACGCCTCCCAAGACCGAGCCCACCGAGCACCATGCGGCGAAAACGAGGCTGCGCTTCGGCGCGCCCATGCAC
>JAEYQF010000044.1 GCA_023410155.1 Verrucomicrobiota bacterium
GGCCAAGACTTTGCGAACCCCGCCTCGGGCCCGCGATGGGCGGCATCTCTTACAGTAAGAGACTCAGCGGGGCGCCGGCCTTCGTCCGGCCCGAAGCTCCCGGGCCAGGGAAAGATTTCGCTGCAGCGTGGCGTCCTCGGGATGTTCGCTCAGCAGGGCTTCGTAGCCGGCGATGGCAGCGTCGTACTGCCCGGTCGCCAGCTGGCAGTTCGCGAGATTGGCGCGTGCGCCCAAATGGGAAGGCGCGAGCATCAGGGCGCGTTGGTAGTCCTGCATCGCGTCGGCGTAGCGTTCCTGCCGCGCGGCCAGGTTGCCCCGTGCGTACCACGCTTCAACAAGCTCGGGCTGGAGTTGCAGCGCCTGTGCGAATGCCGACGCGGCCACGTCGAGGCGGCCCTGTCGAGCCTGCAGGTTCCCCCAAGCCAGCAACGCCTCAGGCCAGTCGGATCGCAAGCGCATGGCTTCCCGCAGGGAAGACTCTGCGTCCGCCCACTGGCCGTTCCGCTCATGAGCCATGGCGAGGTGATAGTGGGCGGGAGCAAGTGTCGGTGACTTGGCCACCACCTGCCGCAGTTCGGAGAGGGCTTCGCTGGTCCGGCCCTGCTGCAGCAACAACGCCGCACGATTGGTGCGAGCATCGTGAGCGGCGGGATCGGCCGCCAGGACCTGGTTGTATTCAGTGAGGGCTTCTTCGGCTCGCCCAAGCTGCGTCAGAACGTGTCCCAGGTTGACCCGGGCATCCTGATTCGCGGGGGCGGCCGACAACGCCGCGCGCAGGTGCGTTTCGGCTTCGGACCAGCGTCCCGACGCGATGGCGACGCTGGCGAGATTGGCGTGGGCGAACGCGTGTTGCGGATTGAGCGCGAGTGCGCGTTCGTAGGCTGTGGCTGCTTCCTGGTCGCGACCCGCCTGATGCAGGGCGAGCCCAAGATTATTCCAGGCCCGGGCGTTCTCCGGACGGCGTTCCGTCGTCTGCTGCCAGAGTGCGACGGGGTCGGAATAGATTCCGTTGCGGGCGAAGGTCAGCGCGCCCAAGGCCAGCACGAGCACTGTGCCAAGGGCGGCGATCTCGCCGGCTCGCCGGCGCCGCGCGAGGAACCACCAGAAAGCGGTGACCGGTGCGGCCAACGCGAGGTACATCCGATGTTCGGCCATCGTTTGTGTCGCGACCGGCACGAAGCTCGAGCTCGGTGCCAGGGCCAGGAAAAACCAGGCGCCGAGAAATCCGATCCGTGGATACCGGCGCAGCGTCCAAACGGTTCCCGCCAGAAGCAGGCCGACGAGCAGAAGCTGTGGCACGACCGACCACGGGTCCGGCACGACCACGGCGCCGTAATCAAAAACCTGCGACACCGGCGATACGATCAGGCGGAGGTAGCGCACGATCGCGTCGGCCTGCGTGCAGAGGTATTCCAGGACGCCCACCGCCGAATCGAAACCGGCGGAGTCGCCTCGCCCGCGATTGCCGACGACGAGCACGCCCAGCAGAATCCAAGTGGCGGCGGACGCGAGATGGAAGCCGCGGCGTTGCGTCCACGCGGCACGAAACGATCCGGCGGCGAAGGTTCGGTCGTAAAGGAGCACCAGGATCGGCGCCATGACCGCCGTTTCCTTTGTCGCCATGCCGAAGGCACACGCGGCCACGCTCAGGGCAAACCAGGCCCTTCGCTGCGTGGGCGTGGCGGAAAGCCCGCGGGCAAAGGCGTACAACGTGAGCAGCACAAAAGCGGCCGCGAGCGACTCGGCGCGTTGCGCCACGTAGGTGACGGCGCCGGTCTGCAGCGGATGCAGGCTCCAGGTGAGCGCGATCAGCGCCGCCAGCCCGTCTGAGGACGCCTGGCGAGTCGGTGTGGCGAGTGCTGGAGGGGGAGCTACGCCCCGCAGCGTTCGCCGAAGCAGGCCGAACAGCAGCAGGGTGGCCGCGAGATGGATCGCGAGGTTGGTGAGATGGTAACCTTCAACGCTGAGGCCGCTGATCGCGTAGTTGAGCGCGAACGACAGGTTGAGGATCGGGCGCCCGCTGACCGTCTCACCTTCCGTGGACGGAGGGGTCAGCCAGTTGAACGTTCCCGCGTTGGGCAGGCTGGGGTTACGGACGATCGCATCATGATCATCGAGCAGGAACGGCGCGTGCCACGTGTTGGCGTAGGCCAGCCCGACGAGGACAACGATGATCAACGCCAACCACGGGTTCGCGCCGGCCCGATCCTCACCGGAGGCGGGCTCCGTGCGGGTGGTGGGCGTCGGCGATCGAGTGGGGCGAGCCTTCATCGGTCGGTGGAAAGCGGATACGGAAGCCGGCTCGGCGGCAACGCCGCTTGCGCCGAAAAGAAAAACGCCCCCTCCGGTGGGAGGGGGCGTTGAAGGGATCGAACGTTCGTCGACTCGATTAGAAGTCGAAGGACGCGGTCAGGATGAACTGGCGCGAGTCGATGATGCGGTACGACGAGGGCGAGCCATCGAGGTTGACCGCCACAACACGCAGGCCGCCGTCTTCGAACACGTCGTTGACGT
>JAEYQF010000091.1 GCA_023410155.1 Verrucomicrobiota bacterium
CCCGCCAGCGTCAACGGGCGAAGGGGTGGGCCGAGTGGGCATCTTCCCTCGCCGGGAGGTAAATCGTGAAACGCGTGCCCTCGCCGAGGGTCGTCTTTACCTGGATGAGGCCGTGGTGATGACGGACGAGTCGAGTGACGATCGCCAGGCCGAGCCCGGTGCCGGCTTCTTCCTTGGTAGTGAAATAAGCCTCGAAGATGCGCGACAGCACATCGCGGGGGATACCGGCGCCCTGATCGATCACGGAGACGGCAGCAAGGGGCCCGGTGTTGTCAAAGGAATCGAGTCCGATGAAGCGTTCGGTGGGCGTGTCGTGGAAGGTATCGATGGGCAGCTTTGTGTCGAAACGCTCGGCGGTGATGAACACGGTCTGCGGCTTGGCGGACGCTTGGAAGGCGTTGATCGTGAGATTGAGCAGGATCTGGATCATCTCCGTGCCGCCGATTTTCGCCGCTGCGTCACGATCCAGTCGTTTGGCGATCAGCGTGCCGCCGCGCAACGTGGGATGGTTGCGCATCAGCGTCTGCACGTCTTCGATCACCTGATTGACCGAGACTTCAGGGTCGGCGGCCGAGCGTTTGTTCACGAAGCGCAGGTAGCGGCGCATGATCGCCGAACAGGTGGTGACCTGCTTGGAGAGAAGCGCGACCTCTTGCTTCACCGCATCGAGATCGGCGCCGTGCAGCGAACCGACCTTGCTCAAGCGGTGCAGGAGCAGATCGACATACCCGGCGATGATGGTGAGCGGATTATTGATGTCGTGAAGCGCACCCGCGTAGATTTCGGATGTGGTGCGGGCGACTTCTTCGCGCAGGGCCGAGTCGTGAAGCTGGTCGGAGAGAGCCTTGAGACGTTCCTCGGTGGAGGAGACGGTTTCGGAGATCCGCCGGAGATGCAGCGCATGGCCGACCGCTTCGCGAATCGTCGCCAAGTCGAATGGTTTGCTCAGGTAATCGCATGCGCCGAGGCGCAGGGCCTGGCGGGCGGTCTCGATGGTCTCGTAGGCGGTGAGCATCAACACCTCGATGTGAGGATCGATCTCCTTCAATTCGCGCAGCACCTCGATCCCGGTTTTACCGGCCATGCGGATGTCGAGAATCGCGACATGCACCGGGTGTTCGCGCGCAAACGCGAGTGCCTTGTCGCCATGGTCGAAGGCGTGCACCTGGAAATCCTGCTTGAACACCATCCGCAGCGACTGACGCGGGCCCTCTTCGTCGTCGACGATGAGAAGATTGGGCAACGTGACAGCGGCCTTTGGAGCCTGAACGGGCGGCGGTGCGGCAGTGATCATGATGGCAGTGCGACGATGCGCAGGTGGGACTCTAGAAATACCAGCTGACTGAGAGCGAGACCGCGTTGATGCTATTATCGTAAACCCCGTCGGCGGTCGCTCCGATCAGCGAGGGAGGACTGCCGGCCACGCGGCGGTTGCCACCGTCGGCGTAGTGCCAGGCAAGATCGGCGGAAACCCGTGCCGAGCGGTAACCTACGCCGAGGGAATAAAAGGAGCGATCGCTATCCGGCACGGCCGGCGTGTAGCTGGCGTCGGGAACAGAATTCGCGGTGAAACAATATCCTGCGCTGACAGACCAGCCGCTGGCGAAATATCGCGTGGCGCCGAACTCGTAGAAGAAATCCGACTCCCAATTGAACGGCGTGGGCAGGTCGCCGGAGCCTTTGGCGATCGTGACGGTGTTGAGCCGATCCCAATTCGTCCAATCGATGTTGACCTCGAGATTCCACTGCGGGGTGGGGCGATACGACCAGCCGGCGATGATCACCTCGGGGAAGTCGAAGGTGGCGCGCGCCGGTTCGGCGAGAGGCGCCAGCAACGTCGTGGTGGCGGTGCCGTCCATCCTGATTCGCGTCTGATGCGAGTAGCTGATGCCGAAGCTGTGCTGCGGCACCGGTTGCCACAGGACGCCGAGATTGAAGCCGGCCGCGTCGCCCTCACCGGAAAACTCAAAACGGTCGCCGGGCACGAAGCCCAGGCCGCGTCTCAAATCGGTGGATACGCGGTTGTAGGTGATCGCACCACCGAGCGAGAGTTCCGGCGTGAGCTGCCATGCGCCCGAGAGATTGTAGGTCAGGTAGGTTTGCTCGTTTTTGAGCGCGAGGGTGCGCAGCGGTGAGGAGTCGGCCCACTCGGTCGAGAGCCCAAACGGGGCGTAAATGCCGAACCCGCCGGCGAACGCGGAGCCGGTCGGATGCCAGACCGCGTAAAACGACGGCACTGCCTGATATCCGTCGTCGAGTGACGCGCTGCCCGCGGCTCCCGTGTAGTCGGAAGCCACGCTCACGGCGTAGAGGTTCGCGCTGACCGACGCTCCCTCGATCCGCGTGAGTCCCGCGGGATTATAGTAGATGGCGCTGGGATTGTCGGCGGTAGCGACGAAGGCATTGCCGCGGGCGAGCGCAAACGCGTCCTTGAATCCCACGCGTGTCCCAGAACCGCGGATACACGGCACGGACGCGATCAAGCCCGCGAGGGTAAACGCGAGCGGATGGACGGCGGAGCGAAATGATGGGTGAAGACGCATGAATCAGCGGGGAAAGGGGAGGCGCAGCGTGAGGTCGGGCGTGGACGGCTGCTCGCGGCGGTGCACTTCGAGCCGGCCTTGATGGGCTTCGGCGACCCGGCGGGCGATCGTCAGGCCGAGCCCGACACCGGTGTTCCGCGTGGTGTAGAAAGGTTCGGTCGCACGCGCCACCGCGTCGCCCGCAAAACCGGTGCCGCTGTCGCGGAATTCAACCAGCAGCTCGGGCGCACCGGAAGGATCGGACTCCGAGCGCACGGTGACTGAGATCTCGCGCGTGGTGCCCGCGCTGGATTGCAGGGCGTTGAGAAAGATCTCTTCGAGCGCGTGCGAGAAGCTCGCGCGGTTGCAGCGCAGGAAAACAGGCGGCAGATCGGTCTTCACCGCGAGTGTGGCTTCCCCGCCGGTGTAGGCACGGGAGCGTTCGAAGCTCGCGCGCAGCAGATCGTCCAGCGGAGTGAGCTCGGCGGCGGGCTGGTCGGAACGGGCGAGCAGCAGCATCTGGTCGGTGAATCGTTGGATCCGCTGCGTCTCGCGGCCGAGTGCGGCGCGGAGCGATTCGCGGAAATCCGGTTCGCCGATCTGCTCTTCGAAGAGCTGCGCGTGCGTGGTGAGCGGCACGAGCGAATTGCGAATCTCGTGGGCGAATCGCCGCGCGATCACGCTGATGAGCTTCAGGTTTGAGGACTCGATTTCGGCGCGCTGCGCCGCGCGCACCTGAGTAAAATCCTCCAGCAGCAACATCCCGGTGCGCGGGGGCTTGGCGCTCGCGTCGCCCAGAGGGATGATCGTGGCCCGGCATACGCGACCGCTGCCATCGACGGCCTCGTGGAAAAACGGTTCGATCGTTGCGCCTTTCTCGACGGCCGCGTGGAGTTGCCGCGTGATCGCCGGTGCGAGGTGCGTGAGGTCGAAAGCGCCTTTCGCGCCGGCCTCCACGAAACCTTGGATCGCGCGATTGGCGTAGAGGACCTGCTGCTGGGGACCCACCACGAGTGCACCCACCGTGAGCCCATTGAGCACGTCGCCGAGGAGTTGATGGCTGCCTCGGAGCTGGTGATGCAGCCAGCTGTTCTTCACTGCGACGCCGAGCTCCTCCAGCAGGTGATAAACGAGAAGCAGTTCGCTGTCGGAAAAATCTCCCCCGGTGATCCGCCCGCCCAGCACCGCGACACCCAGGGTGCGCTCGCGATCATTTACCGGAATCGCCACATGGCCGCCGAGCACCTCAAACTCGCGCAAAGCTTTCGCATCCGGAGCCGGGCCACCGTTCGCCTGTGCTCGAAGAATCTGTGGATGCAAGGTGAGCTGCCGGCCCAGACCGCTGCGGCGCGAAAGCGCGAAACACTCCACCAAGTCCGCCGGCAGCCCCACGGCGGCGACGCACGCCAGCCGCGTCTTGTCGACCGTGGCCCCGGTATCCGGCAGGGCGTCGTTCGCACTCGGCTCGAGGAAAATCGCGATGCGCGTCAGGCCGATCACCTCCCGCAGCTTCAGGATGAAGTGCTGCGTGAGCTGCCGGTAGTCGAGCGAGTAGCTGAGCACCTGCGAAATATCGCGCAGCACCTCCAACGCAGATGAGAGCGCCTCGTGCCGGTTGGACAGGGGGCGGGTCGGCGCGCTCTCGGTCGCGAGTTCAAATGCCTGACTTGCGGCCGCGCGGGCGGTGAGTCGCGTGAGGGCCGACGCGAGTGCGGGGACGTCCGCAGGTTGAAATAGCACGCTGTCGGCGCCAGCGGCGAGCACTCGGGTCTGGCTCTCGGCGGGCGAACCGGCGGGCAACACCACCACGAGCACGATCTCAGGTGTGGCATCCCGTGCGCACTTGATCTCCTGGGCGACGTCGTGATCCACCGTGGCCGGCAGCAGCAGACAGGCTTCGAACGCACCAGCCTTCAGCGGGCCGAGCACGTCGGACAGGCGCCGACGGTGGACGGATTGGAAGTCGGCAGACGAGGACAGCGCAGAAGAAAGGTGCAGCGCTTGCGCAGAGTCTTCGGTGATGAGGAGAAGCCGGATCACATCCGTAGGATGGCGCATCAAAGCGCCGCGAGCGGGCGAGGAGCAAGCGTGAAGTCCCCCGCGTGCGGCTAATTTTCGGCGGGTGGGGAGTTGTTCATTGCCATGCTCCCGGCGAATTCCCTCACTCGACGCCGCGCCGACTGAAATGATCGCCGACTCCCCGCACGTCCAAGCCGGACAAATACGCACGGATTTTGTCAGCTTCCCCAATCGCGCCGGATTGAAGCTCGCGGCCTGCCTCGATCACACCGGCGATCTCCGTGGACGCCCGTGGGTCGTCGTCGCGCCAAAATATGGCGAGACGAAGAAGAACAATCTGCAGACCGCGTATTACCTGGCGCACAACGGCGTCAATGTCCTGCGCTTCGATCTCGCCAATCATGTCGGCGAGAGTGACGGACAGATGCCGTTGTTCACGATCCCTGGGGCGGTCGATGACATCATCGCAGCCTACGATTATCTGGAGAAGGAGATCGGGATCAGCGGGGCGGGCCTGCTCGCCAACTCTCTCTCCGCGCGGATGGCGATACGTGCCACGGCCAGCGACCCCCGCATCGCGTATCTGGTGTCGCTCGTCGGCGTGGTGAACGTGCAACGCACGCTCACCATCGTTTACCAGGAAGACGTGGTGGCCAACTTCATCGCCGGCAAACGCTGGGGCGTGAACGACGTGCTCGGCTTCGACATCGATTTCGAAAACTTCCTCGGCGCTCTGGTGGCCAGCGGTCTGCACACCCTCGAGGGCACCGCGTCGGACCTGACACGCATCCAGGTGCCGGTGGGTTTTCTCTCGGCGCAGAACGACGCGTGGGTGGATCTCGCCGACGTCGAAGCGGTCGTGGCGCGCGGGCGCACGTGCGTTTTCCGGCCGATCAAGGACGCGATGCACGAGGTGCGGGAGAATCCCGAGGCCGCGGAGCGCGCGTTTCGTGAACTCGTCGCCCTTTGTCTCTCTTGGGCGCAGAAGACTGAGATCGCACCGGCCCGGGTGCTCGTGCCGGACAAGAAAGTCTACCTGCGGCAAAACAAGATCGAGCGGGACCGGTTTCGCCGGGTGAGTCCGGAACCCATCAGCGAGACGGATTTCTGGACCAAGTATCTCGGCAAATACGAGTTCTTCCAGCAGGTCGACGTTTACCAGTATTATGTCCGCCTCATCGGCGGATTGCTCGGGCCCTTTCAGGCGCGGGACACGCTGCTCGACGCGGGCTGTGGCAATGGACTGTTCGGGGTCTGGGCGCTGCGCCATTTGCTTGAGCAGCAGCCGGAGCCGCTCGACCCGCCACCGATGTATGTGGGCATCGATCTCACGCCCAAGGGACTGCTCGATGCCCTCTCGAAGCACGACGAAATCCGCGCCGAACTGGAGCGGCTCGCTCCGGCACGCGCCACGCGCATGGGCCTCGCTTACGTCCAGATGGATCTCGATCAATTCGGCGGTTTTCGCGCGGCCGAGGAGGGGCTCGTTGATTTCGCGCCCAACACGTTCGACAAGATCTGCTGCTCCCTGCTGATCTCGTATCTGCGGCGCCCGCAGGATCTGCTGCGGGAACTCCACCGGGTGCTCAAGCCCGGCGGTCGCATCGTCGTGACGAGCATGAAACCTTTCGCCGATTTGTCCGACCTCTACCGTCGCTACGTGGAGAAGAACGTCTCCGACGACGAGGTCGAATCCGCGCGCGATCTGCTCCGCGCCGCCGGCAAGATAAAGGTGAAGGAGGAGCAGGGCTATTACACGTTTTTCTCCGGAGAGGAATTATGCGAGGCGATGCTCGCTGCCGGATTTCGCTCGCCGGTCGCCACGATGGGCTTCGGGAACCAGGCGACCGTGGTCTCCGCGGATAAATGATCTTCTACTGCGTCCTGTCTTCGCTGCTCAACGCCCTTGCCAGCCTGGTGCTCGGCGTGGTGGTGATCTCGAAGAAGCCGCGCGATGCCCGCACGCTCACGTTTGCCAGCGTCACCCTGGCTGTCGCGATCTGGTCCGCGGGCTACTTCCTCTGGCAGCTCGCGCCCGACCCCGCGAGCGCGCTCGCCTACTGCCGGTTCTTCTCGGCCGCGGCGGTCGTCATCCCGGTTTGTTACTTCCATTTTGCCACGAAACTCACCGGTCGTGAACGCCCGCGGGAAGTGCTCGTGGGCTATGCCCTGTCCGCGCCTTATGTGCCGCTTTCCTTCACGGAGCACATCGTGCGCGGCGTCGCACCGAAGATGATGTTTCCCCATTGGCCCGAGCCAGGTTCGCTCTACCCGCTTTATCTGGTGGTGTTCTTCTACTTCCTGTTTCGGAGCTGGCACCTGTTGTATTTCGAATACCGGGTATCGCGGTTCATGCGCCGCAACCAGCTCCTGTATGTGCTGGCTTACACGGTCACCGGTTTCGCGGGCGGCGCGACGAATTTCTTCCTCTGGTATGATCTTCCTGTGCCGCCCGCGGGGAACATCTTCGTCGGCGCCTACATGGTGGGCGTGGGCTATGCGGTGGTCCGCTTTCGCTTGGTGGAGTTCGACCTGCTAGTCGCGCGCATCGCGGGCTATGGGATGCTCGCGGCGGCGATCGCGCTGTCGATTCCGGCGCTTTTCGCGCTGGTGCTGTTGCTGCCGGTGGAGGGAGTGGGGTTGGTGCCACTGTTCGTGGTGTCGTTCCTCGTCGTTTGCTCGTTGTTCTGGCTCATCCCGCTCCTGCGCCGGCGTATGGATGTGCTCCTGGAAACCCGCGTCATGGGTGCGCGGCTGCCCAATCGCGAGATGCTCCGGCACCTCGCCGTGACCCTCAGCTCCGCCCAAGGCGAGGCGGCGCTGTTTCTCACCGCGGCCAAAGGGATCGGCGAGGCGCTCGAGGTCGCCGATGTCGGGATTTTCACGCGCACGGAGTTTGAGACGGACTTCGCCCGACGAGCCGGCGGCGTGAAGCTAGTTAGCTTCCCTCAAAGATCGCCTCTGGCCGTGCGCCTGCAGGAGACCGGCCGGAGTGTGCTTCTCGACGAGGTCGAGCACGATGGGCCCTCTGAGATGCGGGCCTACTTTCTCGAGCTGCGTCGCCGCCAGGGGATCGAGCTCGCCGTGCCGATCATCGGCGACCGCTTCTTCTATGGCTTCCTCACGCTGGGCGCGCGGCATGGTCACGCACTCTTCAATGAAGTGGATGTGTCGCTCGTTGAGGCCATCGGTCTCCAGGTCGGCCTCAATCTCCGTGCGCGCCAGCTCGAGCGGCAGGCCAGCCAGAGCGAAAAACTCATCTCCCTCGGCACCCTCGCAGCCGGGCTCGCTCATGAACTGCGCAATCCGCTCACCTCGGTGCAGACCTTTTCCGCGCTGCTTCGCGAGCAGCGTCCGGATCCCGAGGCGCTGCAGGAGTTTGCCGGCGTGGTCCAGCGTGACGTCAACCGCATCGCCAGCATCGTCGAGAACGTCTCCGCCTTCGCTGAGAGCAACAAAGTCGCGATGACCGCCGTCACGATCGGCGAGGTGCTTCGCACGGTGGTCGACATCCTGCGCCCGGAGCTACAGCGCGCCGCTGTCGAACTGATGGTGCCTGAGATTCCGCAGCTCACCGTGCACGGGAATCATGGGCAGCTTCTTCAGGTATTTATTAACTTGATACAAAACGCCGCGCAGGCGCTTGAGGGCCGGCCGGCCTCGCGGATCGTGATCTCCCTGGCGTCCCGCTCGACCGACGTGCGCAAGCCGATCGTCACGATCGCCGTCGCGGACAACGGGCCCGGCATCGACCCGGCGCTGCTGCCGCACATCTTCGAGCCCTTTACCACCACGAAAGCCACGGGCCAGCGCCGCGGGCGCGGCGGCATGGGGCTTGGACTCGCCATCGTGAAACGTCTCGTGCAACACCACCAGGGCGAGATCGAAGCCGCGAGCGAACTGGGCCGCGGCACCACGTTTCGCGTCCACCTGCCACTCCTTTCCTGATCAATGTCGCCCGCCGTTCCCACCGTGCCTGTCGATGGTCCCGCCGCCCTGCGCGCGTTGTCTCGCGCATTCGGGCAGTTTCACGACTTCGAAAAGTTCGTGGGCGCGCTCTCGGCCGCGCTGGAGAAATCCGCGCTCTTCGAGCGGACGACGCTGCTGCTTGAGCGCAATCTCGCCGAGGGCCAGGTGCCATTCTCGCCCGGCGCACTCACGCTGCCGGTGTCTGCGGGGACGCAGAGGCTGGGCGTGCTTCAGGTCTCCGGCGACACCGGGCACCGCCTTTTCGGACCCGAGGATCTCCACCTCATGACCGGCCTTGCGGATTTTCTTGGGGCCGTGCTGGGTCAGTCCCTCCGCTTTCAAGAGGCGGAGAAAGCCCGGGAGCTCCTGCGCTTCCTTCTCAATCAGGCGCCGATCGGCATTGCGGCTTACCACTCCGATCTGCGGCCGATTGTCGCGAACGAACTTGCCACGCGCTGGCTTGCTGGCCTCACGCTTCCGTCCGAAGTGCTGGCGCAGGCCACCGGTGGCTTTCACCTGAAGACCGGTGGCAAGCTCATCTACGGCGAAGTGCGCCGGATCGCCGGCGATCCGACCGGCTCGATTCTCCTCGTCCTGCATGATCTCACGCTCGACCAGGTGCGGCTCTTAGAGCTGCTGAAACGCGACACTTATCGTGCGCTCGCGGAGACGGACGCCGTCACCTTCGCGCTCATCGAAGGCCCGCAGGTGACAGACGGCGTGCTCCGCCATCTTCCTGCACTGCGAGCGCAGCTCGCCCCGAACGAGGCCGCCGGACCTTACGATGCGCACCGTATCGCCATCGTGCTTCGTGGCTCTCGCGGGCTCCAGGCGCGCGCCCGATTGCGCGAGCTCCGCTCCTATGTGGGTTCGGGGCCGCTCCGCTTGGGGCTCGCCGAACTTGGACGTCACGGACGCACCCCGGAATCCCTGCTGGATGCGGCGCTGCAACAATCACATGACTTGGACGGGGTCCTCCGTCCCCGGATCCTCGTGCAGGATGAGAATGCGACCGTGGCGCACATGTTCGAGCTCGTGCTCGGGAGGGACTATCACGTCACCGTGAGCAGCGAAATCGATCGCACGCGGGAGCTGCTGCGGCAGACGTCGTTCGAAGCGATCGTCACGGAGCTGGAGCCACGCAACGGTCCCGCCGGGCTCGATCTGCTCGCCGAGGCGAAGGTGGAGCAACCCGGTATCCAAGTTTTCCTTACGGCCATGCGCGCCTCCCTCACGTCCGGCGTCCCCGCGGAGGTTCCGTTGATCGAGAAACCTTTCGACGTCTCGACCCTCACCACGCTGTTCAAGCAACGGCTGGGCTCTGCTCCGCATCGGGCGGCGTAGTTTTCCGCGCTGGTGCGTCGTGCGATCTGCCGGGCAGGGCGCTGAAGTCCGGACCGGGTCACGCCAGAGTGCGCACTGCGTCGCGGCATGGTGCGGACCGGGTCGAGCCCGTGTCCGGATCGACCGATGCCGTTGCTCGGTTCTGGCGGGCCAGGAGCCGGAACGAACGCTCAGATCTGCCAATCGTGGCTGGTCTTGAGGTCGGCCCAAGAAGGGTTCTCGAGCAGCGCTTCCTTCTTCCGTCGCGAACGGGTGACGAGGTTCTCGCCCTTGTTGTAAACGACAGAGTCGGGCGGCACGGATTTGATGAGCCAGACGTTGGATCCGATGATCGAGTTTTCGCCGATCGTGGTGTCGCCACCGAGAATCGTCGCGTGCGCGTAGATGGTCACGTGGTCGCCGATGTCGGGGTGACGCTTCACGCCTTTGATCGGAGCTCCCGTGTCGTCGGTTTCGAACGACTTCGCACCGAGGGTCACGCCTTGGTAGAGCTTCACGTGATCGCCGATCGTCGCGGTCTCACCGACGACGACACCGGTGCAATGATCGATGAAGAAATGTGCGCCCAGCTTCGCGCCCGGGTGCAGGTCGCAGCCGGTGCGTTCGTGCGCATATTCGGTGATCATGCGCGGAAGCAGCGGCACTTTGAGATGGTAGAGTTCGTGCGCGAAGCGTTGGAGCGAGATTACGAGCACGCACGGGTAGGCGAGGATGATTTCCTCGATGCTGCGGGCGGCGGGATCGCCGCGGTAAGCGGCGGCGACGTCGGTTTGGATGATCTCGCGCAGGGCGGGCAAGCGGCGCAGGAGGGTGTCGGTGAGCTCGCGGGCGCGCGCGGACGAGTCGGCGTGTTTCGAGAAGCGGAGGCATTTCTCGATTTCGGTCGTGAGGCGTTGCTCCAGGCGGCCGAGCAGTCGGGCCACGACATCGCCGATCGCGTCCTTGGTGAGGCACGACTCCTCGAAGAAACCGGGGAACAGCAGGTGCATGCAGTCGACGCAGAGCTGGTTGACCGAAGACTGCGACGGGAGGTTGACGCCGTCGAGGTGGTTGATTCCGCCGTGCTGTTGATACGACAGAAGGAGGGCCTGCTTGATGTCGTCGAGACTCATGCGCCCAGAGCAAAGCGGGAGAGCGGGCGCGGAGGCGAGCGCGAAGCGTGGCAGCGTCCAGACTGTGGAACGCGGCGCAGCCTCTTCAGATGTAATACATCTCTTCCGGCCGCTTGGAAGCGAGACGGTCGAGCGTGAAGCTCCTGGCTTTTTCCGCCAAACTCTCCCGCAGTTCCGTCCACACTTCGATCATGCGGCGCCCGCTGCGCCCTTCAGTGTGCCCGCTCAATTCGAGAATGTCGCCCTCGATGGCGACGACGATATCGTAGAGGGAAATCTGCTCGGGTGGGCGGGCGAGCGCATAGCCGCCCTGAATGCCGCGTCGGCTGGTGATGAGGCCGGCGTTGCGCAGTTCGCTAAGGATCTGCGCCAGGAAGTTTGGCGGAACGGACTCCACGCTCGCGAGGTGTTCCGCCTGCGCGAGGTGAGAGGAGCCGTGCAAGCGCGCGAGTTCGGCGAGGACGCGACAGGCGTAGTCAACTCGCGCAGGGATCTTCACGACGGGGAGAAACGCGGCAGCGCGCGTCAGATCATGTAGTCGCCGCTCTCGGGTTTCACGAGTTCGCGGGGAGGCATGAGCATGCCGGCGGCCACGGTGGCGTTGGTGCCTTGCTCGATGAGGATGAAGGCGCCGGTGAGTCGGTTCGACAGATAACCGTCGTAGAAGATCGGCTTGGCGGTGCGGATGCGGATCTCGCCGAGGTCGTTCATCGCGAGCTCGGAGGGCGCGGCTTCAGGCTCCAGGGTCTCGATGTTCAGGCGGTGCTCGATCTCGGTGACGACCGCCTGGACCGTGTTGGTCGTGTGCTTGAGAAAGTATTTCTTCCCCCGCTGAAGCGCGCGCGGGTGCATCCAGCAGATATTAGCAGCGAGCTCGGTGCCGGCGCCGGGGAGCTGCTCGAGGCCGACGATCATGCTGCCGCGGCTGATGTCGATGTCGTCTTCGAGCACGAGCGTGACGGACTGGGGGCCGAAGGCTTCGGGCACTTCGCGATCGTAGGTCCAGATTTGTTTCACGCGTGAGACAATGCCGGCGGGCAGCGCGAGCACCTTCTGGCCCACCTTCACGACGCCGCTCGCGATCTGGCCGCTGAAGCCGCGGAAATCGTGGAGGCGGTCGTCCTTCGGATTGTTGGGACGATTGACCCACTGCACGGGCAGGCGAAACGCGTTGAGGTTGAGGTCGCTCGCGATGTGCACGGTCTCGAGGTGGCCGAGCAGGGTGGGTCCGGTATACCAAGGCGCGTTGGCGGAACGCTCGACGACGTTATCGCCGTTGAGCGCGCTGATCGGGATGAACTGCACGTCCTTGATGCCGAGACGCGGGAGGAAGCTCTCGAACTCCGTGCGAATTTGCACGTAGCGCTCTTCGCTCCAGCCGACGAGGTCCATCTTGTTGATCGCGACGACAAGGTGCGGGATGCGCAGCAACGACGCGATCGCGGTGTGGCGGCGGCTCTGCTCGATCACGCCGGCGCGGGCGTCGACGAGCACGATGGACAAGTTCGCGGTCGACGCGCCCGTGACCATGTTGCGCGTGTATTGGACGTGGCCGGGAGTGTCGGCGATGATGAACTTGCGTTTCGGCGTGGCGAAGTAGCGATACGCGACATCGATCGTGATGCCCTGCTCACGTTCGGCGCGCAGGCCGTCGGTGAGATTGGCGAGATTGATCTGCCCGCCGCCGGTGATGTCGGCGGAGCGTTCGAGCGCCTCGATCTGATCCTCCATGAGCGACTTCGAGTCGAAGAGGAGCCGGCCAATGAGAGTTGATTTGCCGTCGTCGACGCTGCCGCAGGTGTTGAAGCGGAGGATATCGATCGGGTGCGAGGGAGCACGCGAGGACGACGACGGAGCGGACGCAGAGAGGGTGGCGGGTGAGGCGATCACGGCGAGAGTGTCTGAGAGAAGGTCGATGAGTGGGCGCTTAGAAGTAGCCTGCTTTCTTGCGGTCTTCCATGGCGGCTTCGGAGGCTTTGTCGTCGGCGCGGGAGCCGCGCTCGGTTACGCGCGCGGCGGCGATCTCGGCGATGATGTCGTCGAAATTACTTGCGGGCGATTCCACCAAGCCGGTGC
>JAEYQF010000108.1 GCA_023410155.1 Verrucomicrobiota bacterium
GTTCCTCCCCGTCTCTTTATGCCTGCGTCCTGACGGGCAGCACCAGGTGGAGGTAGTCGCGGTTGTCGACGGGGGTAATGACGCAGGGGGTGATGGATGTATTGAAGTTCATTTCGATGCGGTCGGACTCGATGGTGCGGACGACGTCGAGCATATACTTGACGTTGAATGTGATTTTGATGTCCGCGCCGTCCTGTTCGACGGGCATTTCCTCGTGCACGTCGCCGATTTCGGAATTGGATTCGATGGAGAGGACGCCGCCCTCGCAGCGGAACTTGACGAGGTTGTTGTTGCCCTCCCGGGCGATGAGCGCGGCGCGGTCGACGGAACGGCGCATGGGCTCGACGTCCGCAACGACGCGGGTGGCAAACTGGGTGGGCAGAATTTTGCGGTAATCGATGTACTCGCCCTCGACGAGCACCACATAGATGTCGGTGCCCATGAGGTTGATGTGCAGCCGGTTGCGCTCGAAGGAGAGGGTGCAGAAATCCTCGGCCCCATCCTTGAGCAGCCGCCCGATGTCGCCGATGGCGCGGCCGGGGATGATGGCGGAAAGGACGCCGGTCACCTCGGAACAGGCGTTTTTAATCATGGCGAGGCGGAACCCGTCGAGGGCGACCATTGTGGCGTCACCGCCGCGCACCTCGAGATACGCCCCCGTGAGCACCTCGCGCATGTCCTCCTGGGCAATGGCAAACTCGGTTTTGGCGATCATGTCCTTGAGCATCGACTGGGGGAGCGTGATCTCGAGCTCGCCGTCGACGATGCCGGGCAGGGGATAAAGGTCCGCGTCCTGGCCGGAAAGGTTCATGCGGGAAGACATGCAGGTGATGCGGAACTGGAAATTTTCGGACATGACCACCTTCACGCTGCCCTCGGACATGCGCCTGATCATTTCGGTGAACAGCTTGCCCGGCACAACGCCGCGGCCCGTCTCCTCCACATCCGCCTTGACGCGGGTGATGATGGTGATCCGCTCATCAGAGCAGGTGAGCTGAACGGCGTTTTCTCCCGCCTCAATCAAAATTCCGTCCAGAATCGGGTTGGTCGTCCGCGCGGACAGCGCGCGCGTCACCATCGCGAGCCCTTCCGCGAGCTGCGAAACAGTCGTTGAAAACCGCATGTGCGCTCCTCCATTTGTTCCAGTATTATATATAAGAAACAGCCGTAGTCGTAATACTGTGGATACTGTGGATAACCCTTCCTTTGCAAGGCGCCGCAAGGATTTTCAGCTCCACAGCCGCCTGTGGACGCGGGTGGGATAACTCCGCCCTTTTCCACAGCCCCCAAAAATTACCCGTTCACGATGAGATCGCGGAGGTCGTCGATGCTCTTGCGGAAGGCCGGATCGGTCTTCATGGCCTCGTTGATCTTGTCGCAGCCGTGCATCACCGTGGTGTGGTCGCGGTCGCCCAGTTCGCGCCCGATGGCGGTGGTGGAAAGCTGCGTAATCTCCCGCAGAAGGTACATGGTGATCTGGCGCGGGAGCGCGTATTCCCGGTTCCGCTTTTTGGAAACCAGGTCGTCCGTGGTGACGGCGTACCGCTCGGCCACGGTTTCGAGGATCAGGTGGCTGGTCACCTGCCGGGGCGTGTTTTGCGGCAAAATCGCCTCCAGCGTCTCCTCGGCAAAGCGCGTGTCGATGCGCCCGCCGATGAGTTCCGCCTTGGCCCGCAGCCGGTTGAGCGCGCCCTCCAGCTCGCGGATGTTGCTCTCCACGCGCCCGGCGATGAAGTCCAAAACCGCGTCGTCGCAGTCGATGTCCTCGTCCATGCACTTGCGCCGCAGGATGGCCACCCGCGTCTCAAAGTCCGGCTTTCGGATGTCCACCGTCAGCCCCCACTCGAACCGGGAGCGCAGCCGCTCCTCGATGGTGGGAATCTCCTTGGGCGGTCGGTCGGACGAGAGGATGATCTGCTTGCCCTTGGAGTGCAGATGGTTGAAGGTATGAAAAAATTCCTCCTGGGTCGCCACGGTCTTTGACAGAAACTGAATGTCGTCGACCATCAGAACGTCCACATTGCGCATCCGCTCGCGCAGATCGCTGGTGCCCTTTTTCTTCACCAGCGTGTCGATAAACTCGTTGGTGAAGGTTTCAGACGAAATAAAAAGGACGTTCCGCCGGGGATCCCGGGTGGTTATGTAATTGCCGATGGCATTCATGAGGTGCGTCTTTCCCAGACCCACCCCGCCGTAAATGAAAAGAGGATTGTACGCGTCCGATGGATCCTCCGCCACCGCCACCGACGCCGCGTAGGCGAACGAATTGGACGTTCCGACCACAAAATTGTCGAACGTGTATTTTTTGTTCAGCATCGTCCGCGAAAGCTGGTCCAGCTGGCGCGCGATGTCCGCCTTCAGCGCGAGCACGATTTCATAGTGCCGGCCAAAGGCGATGCCCACACAATTGTAGAACATCGTCATGTAGCGCCTGTTGATGTTATCCATGGCAAACTGATCCGCCGCCTCGCACACAATGGTGTCGGGCGTGACCGCGTGCAGCTTCAACTTGCTGAACCAAGCGTTGAACACGGCAGAACTCATCTCGCGCCGCATAAGCTCAATCGCCGATTGCCATTGCTCAAGCTGCGCGGTCGTGTATTCCATCCAATCCCTCCGGTACATACAACTCCATGATCATTATACCAGAACTTCCATCCCCCCGCAAGCCGGGGAGGGAGGCGGGGGGAACGC
>JAEYQF010000138.1 GCA_023410155.1 Verrucomicrobiota bacterium
GTCCCCCACCACCCCACCATGAAATACCTTCTTATTGCCGGCGCGCTTTGCGCCTTTTTCTCCGCCACGCTGCTTGGCGCCAAGTCCGACCTTCTCGATGAGAACGGAAACCCGGCGGGTTTCCGCACCCTCGCGATCGGTGACCGCGCGCCAGATTTCACTCTGCCGGGGATCGATGGGCGCAATTGGTCGCTCAAGGATTTCGCAGAGCACGACGTGTTGATGGTGTTGTTTACGTCGAATCACTGCCCGACGTCGCACGGCATCGAGCAGCGGTTGAAGAAGCTGCGGGCCGACATGCGGGGAAAGAGTTTCGGCCTGGTGGCGATCAACCCCAACCACCCGGATGGACTGCGGCTGGATGAACTCGGGTTCGGCGAATTCAACGATTCGTTCGAGGAGATGAAACCCTATGCGGAGCAGCAGGGCTGGGATTTCCCGTATTTGTATGATGGAGACAAGCAGCTCATCGCGCGGGCATATGGATGCCTGGCGACGCCGCATGTGTTCATCTTCGATAAGGAGCGGCGGCTGCGTTACGCGGGGCGGTTCGACGATTCGCGGTATGCGGACGAGTCGACGGTGAAGTCGCCCGACGCGCGCAATGCGCTCGAAGACCTCTTCGCCGGACGGCCGGTGCGGACCGCGCTGACGCGGCCGCATGGCTGCTCCACCAAGTGGCGCGAAAAGAAAGCGGAGAATGTCGCCATCGAGAATTCGTGGAAGAGCCTGCCGGTGACGCTGGATCGGATCGATGCGAAGGGCGTGGCCGAGTTGCGGGCGAACGCGACGAACAAATACCGGTTGATCAACGTGTGGGCAACGTGGTGCGCGCCGTGCGTGGAAGAGTTTCCAGTGCTGGTGTCGTTGTCGCGGCAGTTCGACATGCGCGATTTCGAGCTGATCACGCTGACGGTGGACGACGTGAAGCAAGAGGCGAAAGCGAAGGCGTTTCTCGAGCGCATGCACGCGGGTCTGACGCAGAATGGACAGCGCCTGTTGAAACGGGAAGGGACCGGGCGCACGACGAACCATTATCTGTTCACGGAAGCCAGCACGGACGCGCTGTTCGCGGCGCTCGATGATCAGGCGCCGGGACCGATCCCGCACACGGTGCTCGTCGCGCCAGGCGGCGAGATCGTGTGGCGGCACAACGGCGTGATCGATCGTGCGACGACGGTGTCGGTCATCGCGGAGGCGATGACCCGGTATTATCAGCCGGAGCCGGAGAAGAAGTAGCATTCCCGGCGGCGGCAGGAGGGACGCGCGAGCGTGCCTTGAAGTTCGAGCCCACCGCTCGACTCGGTGCGCAAGGGGTCCCGACCCGGTGCGCACTTTGCCTCGAGTCGCGCCGGATCGTGGCACGACCCGGTCCGCACCTTGGCACGACCCGGTGCGCACACGGGCGCGACGTGATGCGGTCGGCGGCTCAGCCGCCGTGCGCGATCGGGCGGACTTCGACGGTGGTGCCCGGTTGCTTGAGACCGGGGCAGCGTTTCGCGATCTGCACGGCTTGGGCGAGGCTGCGGGCGGTGATCACGAGATAACCGCCCACGATCTCCTTCGCTTCGGCATACGGTCCGTCGTTTACGACACCGCCCGTGAGAATGACCTTGCCCGTGAATTCGAGTCCGTCGGTGCGAACGAGCTGACCCTTTGCCTTCATCGAATCGACCCAGCGATGAAACTTCTGCATCAGGGCCTCGAGTTCGGCGGGTGCTGGCATCTTCCCGGAATGGCGGAGCAGCAGGAGGTATTCGGGCTTGGCAGATTTGGGCGTGGTGAAAGGTGTTCCTCACCCTAACGGATGACCCCGTTCAATCCGGACAGTTTTCTCGTTCCGAAACGCCAATTAGTTCTGCGCGGACGCAAAAAAGCCCGCCGGGAGAGGGCGGGCTTTGTCAGGCCACTGTTGGTTGTCGTTACTTTCTGGATACGACGCCCACCCAGCCGCCGCCGGGGGCGAGTTCCACTTTCACGCGACGTGAGCTGTCGAGCTTGACCGTGCGCATCTGCGAATCGCGACCATCGCGGGCGGCGTTGGGGCCGTCCTGCCAGACCTCGATCGACTTCGTGCCCGCCGGCAGGAAGCTCAGGTCGAGTTCGAGCGTGCGCGCCTCCGAGTTGTTGAGCGCGGCGATGAACCAGCGGTCGCCGGAGCGACGGGCCATGGCGACTTTCACGCCGATCTCGGCTTCGAGCACGCGCGTCTCGTCCCACGTGACGGGCACTTGGCGGAGGAATTTCATCGCGTCGGGCGCGGCGCGATAGGCGGACGGCGAATCGGCGAGCATCTGCAGCGGGCTTTCGTAGATGACGTAGAGCGCGAGTTGGTGCGCGCGTGTGCCCTGGCTCATCGGGCGGCGGTTGCTGACGCGGTATTGCTCCTTCTGGGCGTTGTCCATCGCGCCGGGCGTGTAGTCCATGGGGCCGGCGACCTGGCGGACAAACGGCAGGGTCGTGTCGTGTTCCGGCGTGATCCAGTCGCTCCACTTGGCGTTCTCGAGACCGCGCAGGCCTTCGAACGTGAGCACGTTGGGATAGGTGCGCTGGAGCCCGGCAGGTTTGTGCGCGCCGTGGTAGTCGAGCAGCAGCTTCCGTTTGGCGCCTTCGGCGGAGAGCTTCCAGTAGAAGTCGATTGCGGGCTGATCGTCGCGTTGGAAGAAGTCGACCTTGAGGCCGGCGACGCCCCAGCGCTCGACCTGCTCCATCACTGCGTCGAACTGCTTCTGCAATGTCGTGGACGTCGCCCAGAGGATCACGCGCACGCCTTTTTTCTGCCCATGCTTCACCAGCGCGGGCACGTCGATGTCGGCGGCCTGCGTGGTGAGATCGCCGAGCTTATACCAGCCTTCGTCGAGGATCACGTAAGGCAGGCCGTTCTCCGCGGCGAAATCGATGTAGTGCAGATAGAGCTTCTGGCTCACGCCACCGGCGAAGTCGGTATCCCAGACGTTGAAGTCATGCCACCAGTCCCATTGAACTTTGCCGGGCGTGATCCAGGAGGTGTCCGCGATGCGGGAAGGGTCGGCCAGCAGGTAGGAGAGAGAGTTGGTCAACAGCTCTGCGTCCTTCGTGGCGAGCGCGATGAAGCGCCACGGAAACGCACGCGTGCCCGCGGTGATCGCGATGTTCGGATCGCGATCGCGGACGACGAGATCGCGGTCGGAGATCTCTTCCTCGCGGGTCGGGATCGCGGGCCACAGAGCTTCCAGCGAGCGCGAGTCAGGACCGACACGCATCCACTGCCCCGGATAGTTCTCAAGCGCGGTCTCCGAAAACACCAACGAAGGTCCTCCCTCGGCCAGCCGCACGAGGAGGGGCAGCGAAGTCAGCGCCTCGGGCTTCAGCTTCGAGAGCGGCTGCGGGACGTAGAGCACTTCGTTGTGGGAGTGGAAGGTCGTCTCCTCGCCGTAGTAGATCGTGGGATCTCCGGGGAAGGTGGTGACGCTCTTCTCGCCTGCGACCGTGATTTGCCCGTCGAGCTTCGTGGCGAAGCGATACGCGACGCCGTTGTCGTAGGCGCGAACGATGAGCGAGAAGCCAGAGCCGTAGTCGAGCACGGCCTCGTTGAAGTGGTCGCGCAGGTGCGCGCTCTTCAATGGCACGGTGGGCGTGACCGTCTCGTCGACGCTGCGGACCGAGACTTTCGCGGGGCCGGCCTGATCGAGTTTGCGGCCGTCGGCGAGGACCAGCGCGATTTCCTGCTGGAGCAACGCCCGGCCTGAGCCGTCGGCGACCCGCAGCGTGAGCGGACCCGTTTCAGATACGTTCACCGCCCAGCGACCGTCGGGTGATTTCACGGCAACCGGGGCGGCGTGGGCACTCATCACGGTCAGGGCGAGCAACGGGAGGAGGAACGGGCGGAGCAGCGGAGCGCGGGCGGAGGTTTGCATGATTCAGGGGGGTAGAGAGGACAGACGCAGCAGCCGGACGGAGGAGACAATTTGCCGTCGGACCTCGTGCACGCGCGATCCGCGAGCCTTGTTACCGTGAGGTGCGGCCGCACCACGCGGGTCAAGGATTGTAAGTGCGGGGCTTGGACGGAATCGTGTGCTCGAAAGGCACTCCCCACAGTGCGGGTTGCTCGTCGGGGCTGCGGTCGGCGTCGGGCAGCAATCGTGCGAACACATCCGAGAACCTGAGGCTGCACTGCAGCCGGCGCTGCGACTTCGAGTCGATCTTGGGGTTCAGCACGAACACGGCTTCGGTGAACGGCGGACGGGACTTCATCTTTCGAGCCGCCGCGCGCGCCTGTTCGGGGGAGAGGGAGCGATCCTTGATCACCGCGTCGAGCTGCTCGAGGTCCGCGCGGGTGACGGGGCCCCACAGCGAGCGCCACTGTGCTGGCTCGATGCGAGGCGCGACGATCTTGACGAAACGTTTCCGGTCGCCCTCCTGCCGCCAGTAGCCGATCACGAGGATGAACGGCTCCCCGATGTCGAACTGCCGCAAGGCATCGCCCAAATCCACCGCCGTGCCGTATTTCGCGGCCTTGGGATTCACCGCGATCGCTCCGTGCTCCTGGTTCGCCTCGGGTGGGATATCCCATTTCTGCGTGTAGGTCTGCGGTTTGTAGCCGCCGAAAAACGTCTCGCGGACCCACGCTTCGAACACGATTCCGTGCCGTTGCACTTCCTGGGCAAACCCAGCCGTCACGAGGACGCTCAGCGCGAGCAACAAGGGCCGGACGAAGCGGAAACGCGGGCGCATGATCCTGTGCAGGGCTACGAGGAGTTCGCTCGGGAGTCCAGTCGCGGCCCGGGCAGAAGCACGGCTTTTGGAGCGCGCGCAGCTCCTTCATTGTTGGAGCGAGCGCGGGATCTTGGGCGTGTTTCCTCAGTTTGCGCTTTCTTCTCATGCAGGTTCGCTGACATCCTGCACGCGATTTTCCGCTAAATCCAGCTCCGCCGCACCATGAATTGCTTTCTTCCCCATCGATTCACCCCAGCGCGTGTCGTTCTCGTCTTGGTCGGGCTGCTTTGCGCCAGCCTGGTCGCCCGGGCTCAGCTTCCGACGCCGACCTATGGCTGGAACCTTGGCAACACCCTCGAACCGCCCAGCGGCGAGGGCACGTGGGGTCCGGCGGCTACGAAGGCCTTGATCAACTCAGTCGCCGACGCTGGCTTCAACACCGTGCGGATTCCCGTGGCGTGGCACAGCCACGCAGATCCCGTCACCCACAAGATCGATCCGGCCTGGATGGCGCGCGTGAAGCAGGTCGTCGACTGGTGCTATCAGCGGAAGCTCTACGTGATCATCAACAGTCACTGGGACACCGGCTGGCTCGAGCACTCCAGTTTTGCCGCGGTCGATCCGCTCATTAACGCCAAGCAGAAGGCGTATTGGACCCAGATCGCGAAAGCCTTCAAAAACTATAACAACCGGCTCCTCTTCGCCGGGGCCAACGAGCCCGACGTCAAGACCGCCGCTCAGATGTCCGTGCTGCTCGCCTACGAGCAGACATTTGTGAAGGCCGTGCGCGCCACCGGTGGAAAAAACAAGACCCGCTGGCTGGTTGTCCAGGGTCCCGGCACGGACATCGAGCGGACGGTCGCGCTGATGAACAAGCTCCCGAAGGACCCCACGCGCGGACGCCTCGTCGTCGAGGTGCACTACTACTCTCCCTATCAATACACCCTCATGAACGAAGACGCCGATTGGGGGAAGATGGCGTATTTCTGGGGACGCGGCTACACGCACCCGACGCGCACCGATCGCAACGCCACGTGGGCCGACGAGGCCTACATCGACCAGCAGTTCCGGGCGCTCGCCAGCAAGTTCGTGAAGAAGGGCGTGCCCGTGCTCCTCGGCGAGTTCCAATCCTTCAAGCGTCTCAACCGGAGCGATCTCACCGGCGCCGATTTTCAGCGCCACGTCGCCGCGCGCACCTATTTCCACAAATACGTCGTCGACGCGGCCAACGCCCGCGGGATCAAGCCCGTTTATTGGGACATCGCCGGGCAGATGTTCGACTGGAAAACCGGCAAAGTCACCGATCGCGACAACCTCCGCGTGCTAACCGGGGGCGCGGCGCTGCCGCCACCCGACACCAGCGGCGTCGTCGCCAACGGCATCTACAAAATCGTCGCCCGTCACAGCGGCAAGGCACTCAGCTTCGACAAGAAGATCTCCGGCAAGACCAGCGCGGTGCGTCAGACCAAGTATCGCCGCGGCGAGCAGGAGCAATGGGTCCTCCATCATCTCGGGAAAAACACCTACCGCATCGTCGGCCTGAAGAGCGGACTGGCGCTCGAGGCGTCCGGCGCCGGCAAGAAGAATGGCACCAAGGTTCGCATCGCTCCTTCTAGCGGCGCGAAGCACCAGCAGTGGAAGCTCACCCCGGCGAGCGGCGGCTACTTCCGGCTCACTCCCGCACACGCACCGACAAAGTCCCTCTCGGTCCAGGGCAAATCGAAGTCCGAAAAGGCGAAGCTCGAGCTCAAGACCGCCTCCTCTTCCGCGAAGCACCAGCAGTGGAGCCTCCGCAAACCGTGAGGCTGCGGCGCCCCCGGTTCGCGCCGCACCTTGCCCCGACGCGGAGCGGACATTGGCTCGAGTCGGGACGCACTCAGTCCCGACTCGGTGCGCACGTTGGCGCGACTCGAGCCGGACCCAGGCTCAGGGCGTCACGGTCACGACCACGCGCTTGTAGCGCGTGAGAGCGGGCGACCCTTTGTCGGTGACGCGCAGGATCAGGTGCAGCGTTTCCGCCTGCTCCACCTTTGGTGCGGTGAAGGAGACGAGATCGGCGTTCTCGGGTGGGTTGACCTTGAGTGCGCCGCGGTAGGTGCCCGCTTCGGGGTAGAAGAACCAATGAAACGACAGCGAGTCGCCGTCGGGATCCGTCGTCGCGCGGGCGCTCAAGGTTGTGCTCGAGCCGGACTTCATGGTGATGCGGTCGGGCTGATCGAGGGCGGGCACGGGAGGATGATTCGCCTCCGCAAAGGGGCGGGTCGTCCACGTCAGGCGAGCGGCGAAGTCGTTCTGGAAATCGTCGCGCCAGCGCCAGAGCGTGACCTTCGCGTCTTTGAAGGAGCGTTTGCCCGGTTGCACAGGGCGACCGTAGTCAGCGCGCGCGGGCGGCGTGTAGTCGTCGACCGCGTTGGTCCAGATCGGGCGAGTTTCCGCCGGGAGCGTGACGCCGTTGACGAGGCCCTTCGGGTCGGGTGGGACAGGAGCGGGCTGGCGCCACTCGTAGCGGCCTCCCCAGCCGCCCCAATCGGGATGCTCGGGCGCATTGAGGCCGTTGGGGATGAGGCCGAGGAACGCCGGCGTGTCGCCCTCCATGCCCCACGAGACATCTGGATACATCGCGCCGAGCGGGCCGCGGCCTTGCTGGATGTTTTCCGCGAGCCAGCGGTTGGTGATGGTGGTGTTGTCGAGACCGTCGACGACCGCGTGGATGCCGGTCCAGGTCGCCGCACCGTAGTCGCCGCCCGGCGTCACGATGTAGAACAGCTCGGGAAACTCTTTGCGAATCCACGGCCCCGAGTCGTCCTGATCGGAAATGGTGTAGACGCGCAGCTTCGCGACAAGCCGCGCGAGTTCCGCTGGAGATTTCGTGGCGCGAAGGGTGTGCAGCGCCTGCGCGAGGGTGTTGGCACCGCCCCAGACGCTGATCCAGAGAGGACGCGGGTCGTCTTTCTCCAGGCATCGGACGATCCACGCGGAGCCTTCCGTGTCCTTGCCGGGGCCGACACCGCGCATGCCGTATTCAGGGCGGCCGGATTTCACAAGCGCGTGGAGCGAGGTCGCGCTCGGATAGCGGCGATCGTGCAGAAGGAGATTCTCGTGCACTCGACCGTAGGTCGCAATCAGCGCGTGAATCGACTCGGGCGCGATGGAGTTTTGCTTCCAGGTGGACGTCGTGGCGACCAGTCCTTCGACGTCGATTTCGTTGGTGTAGAGAAAAAGCCGCACGAGGCTCTGGGTGTCGTCAGGATCAGCCTCAATGTCGGTCAACACGACCATGCGCGTCGGAGCAGTCGCGAACGCGAGCGAAGCGACGGCGCAGAACAGGAAGGCGAGAGCGGGGGAGCGAAGGGCCGAGCGGGGCATGGGAGAAGAGGCTTCAGGTTACCGTGCGGACTCTGGCGCGGATGCGGATTGGTATGCGACGAGGCGCCATTTGCCATCGTCCTCCTGCCGCCAAAGGGCGAGAAAACGAAGGCGGGCCTTCACCTCGTGGCCGCCCGATTCCGCGTGCAGTTCGGCGAGGCCCTGCACGCTGATCACACCCGGCGAGACTTCGAAGAGCTTCGTGTCGATGTATTCGAAACTCCGATACTTCACGCGACCCGTGCCGACGGCCGTGACGAACTGCGACTTATCCTCCACGCGGCCGTCGGAGTGGCCGTAGGAGAGGTCCTCACTCAGGATCGCCAGCAGGCGCGGCACGTCGGCCGCCACCATCGCCTCGATCCTGGCCGTGTCCGCGCGGCGCACGGAGGAGAAACCGGCGGGATCCGCGGAGAGCGGCGCCGCGGCGCCGGCCAGCCAGGCGAGAACGAGCAGGCTCCACCAGCGGGCGCGGGCAAGTCGGACAGGAAACAAGGTGATCACGGGGCGGGGCGTTGAAGTGGGGATCGCGGGTGGAACCTGCCGACGGAAGACCGCGCCGGCAAGTATCGGCTCGCGGCTGTGGGCCGCGTTTGCGAGGCTGCTTGTTCCCGCGCCCATGCGCACCGGCACGTTCCAACGCTTCCTCGCACTCACCCGTCCGCATCGTTGGACGATTGCACTCGGCGTCGTGCTGATCCTTGCGGCGTCGGTGCTCACGCTCCCGGCCCCGTGGATTTTCAAACTCCTCATCGATGAGGCGCTGCCGGAGCGCGACGTCCGGCAGTTTGGCTGGCTGCTGGCCGTGTTCACGGGCCTCTTCCTGCTTCGGGGCTGGCTCACGCTGGTGCGCAACCGCGTGCTGCAGTTCGCCGCGATGCGCATCGTATGCGATTTGCGGATACAGCTGTTTGCGCATCTCCAGACGCTCTCGTTGCGCTATTTCGACGGGAACCAGACGGGCAAGACAATCTCCCGCATCACGCAGGACACGAACGAGGTTTACCAGCTCACCAATGGTTTCTTGATCACCATCATCGCCGACTCGGTGACGGTCGCCGGCGTGCTCGGCTTTCTCTTCTACGTCGAGTGGAGGCTCGCCCTCGCGGTCACGCTCGTGCTGCCCCTGTTTGTGCTCAATTATCTCTATAACCGCCGGAAGATGCGGGAAGAGAGCCGGGTGCACCGCGACAACTGGGACAAGGTCGTCGGCTTCCTGCACGAGCGGGTGGCGGCGGCGCGGGTGGTGAAGTCGTTCACGCGGGAAGCGGCGGAGACCAACGCATTCGCGAGTGGCATCAACGCCGATTACTTCAACTACTCGCAGATCGTGATGCGCAACACGCGGCTCTCGGTGGTGGCCGACGTGCTCGGCTCGCTCGGGGCGTTGATCGTGCTTGGCTATGGCGGCTGGCTCGTGGTCAGCGGTGCGATGCAGGTGGGCACTCTCGTGGCGTTCAATGCCTACATCGTCTTCATTTTCCCTCCGATCGTGCGCTTCGTAGATCTGACGGCCGTTTTCCAGCGCGCGAACACCTCGCTTGAAAATATGTGGGCGCTGCTCGACACGAAGCCGGAGATCGTCGATCGCGAAACGGCGCATCCGCTGCCGGTCATCCGCGGCGAAGTGGAGTTTCGTCACGTGTGTTTCGACTACGAACTGGAGCCGCCGGGGGCCGGTCGTCCGCGCACGCTGACGGAGGTGAATTTCACAGTCCCGGCCGGTCAGGTCGTGGCGATTGTGGGGCCGAGCGGCTCAGGCAAGAGCACGATCATCAACCTCGTCGCGCGTTTCTATGATGTCGCGAGCGGACAGGTGTTGATCGACGGGCAGGACGTGCGCGACGTGACGGTCGAGTCATTGCGCCGGCAGATCGGAATCGTGCTGCAGGAGAACGTGCTCTTCTCGGGCACGCTCGAAGATAACATCAAATACGGCCGCACCGACGCCACGCCCGAGCAGGTGCAGGCGGCGGCGGAGGCGGCCAACGCGCACGAGTTCATCGCGAAACTTCCGGACGGCTACGCGACCGTGGTCGGCGAACGCGGAGCGAAGCTCTCCGGCGGACAGCGCCAGCGTATAGCGATTGCGCGCGCGATCCTGCGCGATCCGCGGATCCTGATTTTCGATGAGGCGACGAGTGCGCTCGATTCGCAGTCAGAGCGTTTGATCCAGCAGGCGATGGAGCGACTGATGAAGGGACGCACGGCCTTCATCATCGCGCACCGGCTCTCCACGATTCAGAGCGCCGATCTGATTCTCGTGATGGAGCAAGGCCGGCTCGCTGAGTCAGGCACTCACGCTGAGCTCCTCGCGCGGGGCGGACTCTACGCGCATCTGCACGCGCTGCAGTTTCAAGAGACGAATTAAGCCGGCGGTCTGAACCACAGAGGCGCAGCGAGCACAGAGGAGAACCCGAGACGGGGGTCCATCGCCGAGGTGCGGAAACACGGAATCGATACTGTCTTCTCTGTGCCTCTGTGGCTCAGCGCAGGGACTACTCTTCGATTTCGGGCGGCTTGATTTCCATCAGCAGCCGATCGAGCTCGGCCGACGTGGGATTGCGGATCGCGAGGATGGTGAGGACTGCCTCTCCGGCGGGCAGGCGCACCGGAGCCGTTTCGCCGTCCTCCAAGCCGAGGATCGCGGTGCCGAGCGGGGAGTTGTGCGGCAGGCACTCGATGCCTGATTCCTCATCGACGGCGGTCTCGCCGTGAGTCGCGACGAGAAACGTGAAGCGGTGCTTCCGCTTGGTGGCCACATCGACCTTCTCCAGCCGCACGACGTGGCCCAGTTGCACGAAGTCCGTGGGCTTGGTGAGCCACGTCGCGGGATCGACTTCGATGAAGGTGTTGCGGGCGACGAAGCGATCGAGCGCGGTCATCTTGCGATCGACGGCGCGGATGGCGTCCTTCGCGGCCTTGAAGCCGAAGTTCTCGCGCAAGTCGCCTTGGGAGTGCGCCTCGACCTTGTCCTTCACGAGGTCGACGCGCTTCGCCTTGAGCGCGAGAAACTCATCCGCGAGCACGCGATTATAGCCCGGCCGCACATAGATGGTCGTTGGATCCGGCGGAGGCGGGCGGAAGATGTTTTTGCGCTTCAGCGGCATGAAAGCGCCAAGAAGCCGGCGCCGCGGTGAAATGCAATCCGCTCGTGGGATGAGCGCTCGCCGTCAATTCCCGCGTGTTCTCCACCAATCCCCGCGCGGGCTTTTCGTTTGGCAACCGCTGCCTGGCCGTCGAGTGTCTGCGGGAAACACTTCGCGCGCGATGTCCCCCCGCGCGAGAACACGTCCTGCTGCCCCGTCGCCATGTCGAAACCCTATCTGACCTCCCCGCAGAAGCTCACCACGATGCCCCCGGGCATCCCTTACATCGTGGGCAACGAAGCCGCCGAGCGCTTCAATTTCTACGGGATGCGGGCGGTCCTCTTCGTCTTCATGACGAAATACCTCCTGGACAGCACCGGCGCGGTCGCGCCGATGACCGAAAACGAGGCCAACCGCTGGTATCACCTTTTTCTCTCGGCCAACTATTTCTTTCCGACGATCGGAGCCATCGTCTCCGACGCCTTCCTTGGCAAATACCGCACGATCTTCTGGCTCTCGCTTGTTTACGCCCTTGGCAGTGTCGTGCTCGCGCTCGACCACACGCGCACCGGGCTGACGATCGGCCTCACGCTGATCGCGATCGGCGCCGGAGGCATCAAGCCCTGTGTCTCTTCGCATGTCGGCGACCAGTTCGGGCCGGACAACAAGCACCTGCTCGCGCGGGCCTTTGGCTGGTTCTATTTCTCGGTCAACGCCGGCTCCTCGGTATCCATTTACCTCATACCGATCCTCCTGGCCAAGAGCGGTCCCGGGGCGGCGTTTGGACTGCCAGCCGTGCTGATGCTGATCGCGGTCTATATCTTCTGGCGGGGACGGCATAAATTCGTGCACATCCCGCCCGGCGGACTGGGTTTCCTCCGCGAGACGTTCAGCCGCGAAGGGCTGGGTGCGCTCGGTCGCCTCGCGCTCATCTTCGTCTTCATGGTCGCATTCTGGGCGCTGTGGGACCAAAGCGGCAGCGAGTGGGTGGCGCAGGCGGGGAAGATGGATCTGAACTTCCTGGGGATGCAGTTCCTCGCGTCGCAGATCCAGGTGGTGAACGCGATCTTCACGGTCAGCTTCATCCCGCTCTTCCAATACGTGATCTATCCCTTTGTGGATCGCCACGTCTGCCGCGTCACTCCCCTGCGCAAGATCGGCGCGGGTCTCGTCACGATCGGACTCTCGTTCTTCGTCAGCGCGTGGATCGAGTCGCAACTGGCTGCGGGCGTGACGCTCAACATCGGCTGGCAATTACCCGCCTACGTGCTGCTCACCGCGGGCGAGGTCATGGCCTCGATCACCGCGCTGGAGTTCGCTTACACGCAGGCGCCCCGCTCGATGAAAGCCGTCGTGCAGGCGCTCTACCTGCTCTCAGTTTCCGCGGGCAACCTCTTCGCGGCCGGCGTGCACTGGATCATCGAGAATCCCGACGGCACGACGAAGCTCCACGGGGCTGCCTACTACAATTTCTACGCGTGGTTTTCGATCGGCGCGGCCGTCGTGTTCACGCTCTTCGCGCTCCGCTACAAGGAAAAGACCTATCTCCAGGGCGAACCCGCTTGAGACATTTCGGGGGAGGCGGGACTGCCGAGGGGCGGCCTCGGCTGTCTCCCCGCGATTTCGTCTGCTGCTCAATATCCAGCGGTCGGCGCCGCTGGTTTGCTGCCGTTGAACTCCGCGAGAATCGCGGCGGCGCTGGAGGTGCCCAGTCGTGTCGCTCCGGCCGCGATGAGGGCTCGCGCGTCGGCGAGGGTCTTGATGCCGCCGCTTGCCTTGAGCTGGATCTCGCCGCGGCGCTGGTCTGCCCATTCGCGGATGTGCTCCACCTTCGCGCCGGCGCTGCCGAAGCCGGTGGATGTCTTGATGTAGTCCGCGCCTGCATCTTCGCACAAGCGGAGGGCCGTGATGCGCTGCTCGGCATTCAAATAACACGTCTCAACGATCACCTTGATGATTGCGCCGAGCGCATGCGCGTGGGCGGTGAGCGCCGAGATCTCGGCCGAGGCGATGTCTGCGCGACCCTCGCGCAGCGCCGCGTAGTTGAGGACAACGTCGACCTCGTGTGCTCCCGCCGCCACCACGGCGGAGATTTCCGCGCTTTTCGCCGCGCTGGTGAAGCGTCCGCTCGGAAAGCCGATGACGGTGCCGACCTTTACTCCTGTGCCCTTGAGGCGGCGGGCCGCACTTGCCACGCCCGTCGGGTAGAGCATCACCGCGGCAAACTTCAGTGCGGCCGCCTCATCGCAGAGTGCATCGAGATCCGCATCGGTGGCGTCGAGGCGCAGATTGGTGGAGTCAAACGTGGCCGCGAGCCCGGCTGCCGTGAGGTTCATGACCCGAGCCTAGCCGCGTCCCGAGTCGCGGCAAGACCCGGCTCGAAGCGGGTGAGATGAACCACCGCGGCACAGAGGACACAGAGGATCACTCCGGATCACGCCCGCCGGGCTTATCGCGGCTCCCTGCTTCGTGATCTCGTTCCGGCACTCTGGGCTGTCTGTGCCGCTGCGGTTCAGTTCGTCCGGCGAGATTTCAGGAATCGCGTGAGTTCTTCGGCGGTGGGCATCGAAGGCGAGGTGCCCGGTTTGGTGACGGACAGGGCGGCGACGGCATTCGCCTGCCGCGCGGCGGCGAGGAGGTCGGCTGGATCCTCCGCGAGCGCTGCCGCGAAGCCGCCGACGAACGCGTCGCCGGCACCGGTGGTGTCCACGGGTTTCACTTTGAAGGCGCGCACGAGCTCACCCCGTTCGGGGAGCGAAACGAAACAGCCGCGGGAGCCGAGCGTCACGATCAACGTCGGCACTCCGAACCCTCGGCAGAGCTTCTGCAGCGCCGGAGGTCCGAGTCGCGTGAGGGCGGATTCGTCGAGCGAGCGTGAGAGCTTCAGGGCGCGGGCGAGCTGGACGAATTCGGTTTCATTGGGGATGAGGATGTCGGTGTGGCGAAGAATCGCTGCATCGAAACCCCCGTGCATCGGCGCGGGGTTGAGCACGGTGGTGGCGCCGAGTTTTCGAGCGAGGCGAAAGACGTGGGCGTTGATGCGCGGGTTGGCTTCGTGCTGGCAGACGACGAGGCGGGCGCCGCGAAGGGCTGCGGGCGGTATATCCGAAGGTTGGATACGCGCACTTGCCCCGAGCGCGACGACGATCTCGTTCTGGCCGGTCGCGTCGACGAGCACGGTCGCGGCCGCAGTGGCATGGCCGTGCTTCGAGACGAGGATCGAGCGGATTCCTTCCCCGCGGTGAAAGGCACGGGCGCCAGCGGCGAACGCGTCCTCGCCCACTGCACCGAAGAACGTGACCGCGGCGCCCAAACGGGCGGCGGCGACCGCCTGATTGGATCCCTTGCCGCCGGGCCCGGTGAAGAAGCGACCGAGCGTGGTTTCACCCGGGGCGGGAAACTTCTCGCAGTTGAAACAGAGATCCTGGACGAAGCTGCCGACGATCACGACGCGGGAGGACATGGGCGCAGAGGTTACGGTTGGCAGCGGGAGCGAGACAAGCCGCGGGGCGGCGCCGCTCATCCGGCGGGCGGTGCCGTTTGTCCAAAGTTTGCGCTCGGCAGGGCGGGGCGACTTACTATGCGGCGGACATGCATCAACCCCGCGAGACCGATGTGGTATTGGAGGACACGGCCCGCCGCGAGCGCGCGAGAGAGCGATTGTATGTGATCTGCCAGATGGGCGGGTGGGGCTTCCTGCTGGGACTGCAGATCTTCTTCACCTCGTATTTCGACCGCAAGAATCCCGCCCGGGACTCCGTGACGGAAGTGTCGGTGCTCACCATGGTGATCGCGCTGGGGTTGCTGTTGTCCCACTTCGCGCGCCCGCTGATGCGGCGCTGGGGCTGGACGCAGATGGGCTGGCGGCAACTGGTGCCGCGCGTCTTCGGGATGGCGCTGTTGCTTTCGGTGCTGTGGAGCGCGCTGGGCTACGGTTTCACCTACGGGCTTCTGCGACTCCCGTGGCCGGAGGAGAACTTCAGCCCCTTCGTGCTTTTCGCGCTGAGCTGCCTGAACGGCACGGTGCTCTACGTGGGGTGGATGTGTGTGTATTTCATCTACCACCTGTTTGACCGTTTCAATCGCTCGGAGATCGAGCGGTTGCGGCTCTCGACGCACGTCAAGGAGGCGGAGTTGCGGGCGTTGAAATCGCAGGTGAATCCGCACTTCATCTTCAACGCCCTGAACTCCCTGCGGGCGCTGATCGACGAGGATCCCGGGCGGGCTCGCGGGGCCGTGACACAGCTGGCGAATCTGCTGCGCTATTCCCTGCAAAGCGGGCAGCTCGAGACGGTGGCGTTCGAAGACGAGCTGAGAATCGTGAACGACTATCTCGCGCTCGAGCAGGTGAGGCACGAGGAACGCCTGCGGGTGCGGATGGATGTTTCGTCCGACACGCTGGCGCTGCCGATTCCGCCGATGCTGTTGCAAACCTTGGTGGAGAACGCGGTGAAATACGGCATCTCGACGCGACCGGAAGGCGGCGAGATCGGTATCGTCGCGCGGTGCGAGGGCGGGGCGCTTCACCTGCGGGTGACGAATCCCGGCGCGATCGGCAATGCCGATGGCGCTGTGCGGCCGAGCGAGTCGACCGGCGTCGGTTTGCGCAATGCGGCCGAGCGGCTGCGCCTGCTGTTTGGCGAGAGGGCGACGCTCCAGCTGCGCGAGGCCGCCCCGGCGTCAGTGATGGCTGAAGCCGTGATTCCGCTCCACCCGCAGCGGGTGTGATTCCTTATTTCCATGAAGGCGCTGATCATCGACGACGAACGACTGGCCCGGAACGAACTGCGGCGCCTTCTCGCGGCTTATGCCGACCTGCAGGTGGTCGGCGAGGCGGCCAACGCGAAGCAGGCGAGGGAGCAACTCGCGGCCCTGAAGCCGGACCTGCTCTTCCTCGACGTGCAGATGCCGGGCGAAACGGGCATGCAGTTCCTCGAGTCGCTGGAGCCGCCCGCGCCGGACGTGATCTTCACCACCGCCTACGACGAGTTCGCGGTGAAAGCGTTTGAGCTGAACGCGCTCGATTATCTGCTGAAGCCGGTCGATCCGCAGCGACTCACCGCAGCGATCGAGCGGTTGCGGGCGCGGCGGGCGGTGCCGGCCTCGAATGCCGAGAGTGGCAAGGGCGTCGCGCGCGAGCGCCTGGCGGCCGAGGACAAGGTGTTCGTGCGCGAGGGCGAGCGGTGCTGGTTCGTGGAGGTGAAATCGATTCGCCTGCTCGAGAGCGAGGGCAACTACACCCGCGTGCATTTCGACAGCGCGCAGCCGCAGCTTTTTCGCTCGCTTAACGCGATGGAAGACCGGCTGGACCCGAAGTTCTTCTTCCGCGCGAACCGGCGCCAAATCATCAACCTCGCGTGGATCGAACAGATTGAACCATGGTTCAGCGGCGGGTTGCTCGTGCACCTGAAAGGTGGAGCCAAAGTCGAGCTCAGCCGCCGGCAGGCGCAGGAATTTCGCGAGAAGATGAGTCTCTGATGAGATTCGCGTGCCCGGCCTCCCCGTTCCCGTGTCCTTTGTTTGGATAAACCACGACCGCCCTCAGGCCGATGCAGCCGGCGAAACTCTCCCGACCCATGAAGTTGAAAAACCAACCACCGCGACTCAGCTGGCCCGGGCTGGCGATGGGCACGGGGATCGGCACGGCGGTGAGCGTGTCCAGCGGCTGGAGCGTGGGCTTCGGCATCGGAGTGGCCGTGGCTCTGGGCTTCGGTTTCATGGGGCGCCGGGCCGATTGATTTCCCCGCCATGATCGCTGCCACTCACCTCACCAAACTCTTCAAGGACAAGAAGCGCGGACAAATCCGCGCCGTCGACGATGTGTCGTTTCGCGCGGAGCCCGGTCGGATCTACGGCCTGTTGGGAGCCAACGGGGCGGGCAAAACCACGACGCTCCGTCTGCTTGCCACCTTGCTCAAACCCAGCGGCGGGACGGCGCACGTGGCGGGATTCGACGTGACCACGCATCCAGAGAAAGTGCGGGCGCGCGTAGGCTTCCTCGCCGCCAGCACCGCGCTCTACGGACGCCTGACCGCGCGGGAGATGATCGAATACTTCGGGCGGTTGAATGGCATGAGCGACGTGGCGATTCGCGCGCGTATCCAGGAACTGGCGACAGAGCTCGATATGCACGACTTCCTCGACCGGCGCTGCGACAAGTTTTCGACCGGAATGAAACAGAAGACCTCGATCGCGCGGACCCTCGTGCACGATCCCGAGGTGATGATTTTCGACGAACCGACGCTCGGCCTCGATGTGATGACGGCTCGCGCGATCGTGCGCTTCGTGCGCCAGTGTAGGGATCGCGGCAAGACCGTGATCTACTCCACGCACATTATGAGCGAAGTGGAGAAGCTCTGCGACACCGTGGGCATCATCCACGGCGGGCGCCTGCTCGCGGAAGGCACGGTCGCAGCGCTGCGGGAGCGACACGGCGAGCAGGATTTGGAGGAAGTTTTCGTGAAGGTGGCGGGGATCGAGGAGGCACGCGCATGAACTGGAGCAATATTCTCACCGTCTATTTCAAGGAGTTGAAGGATATGCTCCGGGATCGCCGCACACTCATCTCGATGATCGTCGTGCCCACGCTGGTGATGCCGGGACTGTTTCTCGGGGTCGGCAAGATTGCCACGGCCGTGGTGTCGAAGGCCAAGGACTCCACCGCGCAAGTGATGCTCCTGGGCGGCGAGGATTCGCCGGGCGTGGTGGAGCAGTTGCGCCAGGTGGAGAAACTCGAGCTCATCCCGGCGGCGGCTGATTGGAAGCAACAGGTATCCGATAAACGGATTCGCGCGGTCGTGGAGCTGCCGGCGGGCTTCGAAGCCGGCCTCAAGGACGGGTCCGCCGGCGAGGTGACGTTTTATCATTACGAGGGAGAGCTGAAATCGCGGTTCGCGATCAACCAGCTCGAAGATTTCTTCCGCGGGCTGCGCGAGCGCACCGTCGCGCGGCTGCTGGAGGAGCGCTCGCTGCCGGAGCAGCTGGTAAAACCCTTTGCGACCTCCTGGCAGAATGTCGCGCCGCCGGAAAAGGTCGGAGGCAATCTCCTCGGCGGCTTCGTGCCCTACATCATCGTCATCCTGTGTCTGACAGGCGCGATGTATCCGGCGATGGATCTGACGGCGGGCGAGAAGGAGCGCGGCACGATGGAGACGCTCTTGTGCAGCCCGGTGGGGCGGGGCGACATCGTGTTGGGCAAGTTTCTCATGGTGCTGACCGGTTCGCTGGCGGCGATGTTGCTGGCGCTGGTGTCGATGGGCGTGACGGCATTTGCCGGGGGAATGCTCCTGTCGGGTGGAGCTAAGTCCGCCGCCGCGGCGGGAGCCGCTTCGGGCGCCGCAATGCCAACCTTCGATCCGCTGGGGCTGGTGGGCGTGCTGGCGATGGTTTTCCCGGTCGCGGTGTTCTTCTCGGCCGTCGTGTTCACGCTGGCGCTGTTCGCGAAGAGCTACAAGGAGGCGCAGAGCTACGTCACTCCGCTGATGATCGTGGTCATCATGCCGGCGGTCGTGGGCATGTTGCCGGGCATCGAGCTCAACACGCGACTGGCGTTGGTGCCGATTCTGAACCTCTCGCTCGTCTGCAAAGAGATGCTCTCAGGTGTCTGGAACTGGCACTACATCGCCCTGATCTTCGGCTCCTCGTCGCTCTACGCGGCCGGCGCGCTGGCGTTGGCGGTGAAGATGTTTCAACGAGAGGACGTCATCTTCCGGAGCTGAGCCGCGCGCCTAATAGGTGGGCGCGCGCCGCGTTTTGCTGTCGCCGTGCGAGTGCACCGCGGCATCGTCGGGCCGCATGTCGTCGGTGATGGCGTTCGTGTTCGTCGTGACTCGATGGGTGTCGGGAGATCCCGTGCTTGCGCAGGCACGCGGGCTGGCTCCGTGGCAAAAGGTGCTCGAGGCTTTCGCCGGCGGTGCACTGGCGCTGGCTTGCGGCACGCTCTTGGCGTGGGCGGCGATGAACTGGCCTCTGGGCCGTCAAATTTCCGCTGCGAAACGAGCGACGCTCGCCGTCGCGATCGGTGTGGTGTTGGTGTGCGTGCTCCAGTTCACCACCGCGGGATTGCCGGTGGATGTGGAAGTGGTGGCACGGGCGGCCGCGGCGCTGGGTCTGCTGGTCGCGAGCGTCTGGTATGTGAAGAAGCGTCGCGGCGCCTCGGATGTCTCGCCCCCCGGGCAGATCGAGCAGATCGCTCAGCTCTACCTGAAAAACATCCCGCTGCCCGGATGGATCGTCGATCGGGAGGGCCGGTATCGTTTCGTCAACGATGCGCTATTGGTTAGCGCGGGGCTGGAGCAATCGCCCGTCGGCCGGACGATCAGCGAATTTTTCCCCCGCGAAGCGGCGGCGGAGTATATGGCGGTGAACGATCGGGTGCTGCGCGAGGGCCGGCTGATCGAGGCGGAGCACCGCACGTCCGCAGGGATGATCCACGTTTATGTTTTCCCGCTCCGGGACAGCACGGGCCAAACCTTGATCGGTGGAGTGGGAGTAGATGTCACCGAGAGGCAGCGCGTCAGTGGACTTCTGCGCACGCAGGGCGAGCTGTTGACCGCGGTCACCGAGGCGATGCGCAGCTACCTGCAAACCGGCGATTGGCGCGCCGCCCACGAGATCCTGCTCCGCGGCGCGCTGCAGCAGACGCAAAGCGAGCGCGGATTCGTAGGCGTCATCGTGCCCAACGAACGCCTGCGCATTCTCGCGTATGTCGGGATGTCGTGGGAATCGATCGTCGGCGCGGAGGAGTGGAGGCGCGCAAGTGCCGACCAGGCCGCGAGCGGCTGGCTGGAGTTTCGTCAGTTCGAAGCGTTGTCGGGCCGGCTGCTCGCCTCCGGCGGCGTCGTCATCGCCAACGCCGCGGATGAAACCAGAACTCCCTCATCGCCTGACCTGTTGGTGGTGCCGGTGCAGCACGCACATCAAACCGTCGGGCTGCTCGGCGTCGGCGGTGGCACGGACGCGTGGGGGCGGGAGGCGCGCGAGCGGCTCGAAACTCTCGTGCAGCAAGCCGGTGTGCTCTGCGATTCCTACCGCCGCAGCCTGCGCGAAGTCTCGCTCGAGGAGCAGGTGCGCGTGGCCCAGAAGATGGAAGCGGTGGGCCTGCTTGCGGGCGGCGTCGCGCACGATTTCAACAACCTTCTCCAAGTCATCCAAGGTTACACGGCGATGGCGCTCGACTCCGGCTCCACCTGGCCGGAGCGCAAGGCGAACTTGGACCAGGTCAAGGCCGCAGCCGAGCGTGCCGCCCAGCTCACGCAGCAACTGCTCGCGTTTGGCCGCCAGCAGACGCTGCAGAAATCCGACCTCAATCTGAACCAGGCGATCTCCGATCTCCTGAAAATGCTCCGCCGGGTGATCGGCGAACAAATCGCCGTCGACTTCATCCCCGGCCACGATCTCGGCAACGTCTACGCCGATCGCGCGCAAATCGACCAGGTGTTGCTCAACCTCTGCGTCAATGCGCGGGACGCCGTTTCCGCCGGGGGCCGCATCACGCTCGAAACCGAAAACGTGCTCGTCAACGGCGCCTTCCGGGAGAGCCACCCGTGGGCGAAACCCGGCCGCTACGTCCTCCTCACCGTCACCGACAACGGCGTCGGCATGGACCGCGACACGCTGAGCCACGTCTTTGAGCCGTTCTTCACCACCAAGCCCAAAGGCAAGGGCACGGGCCTCGGACTCGCCGTCGTTTATGGCGTGATCAAGCAGCACGACGGCATGATCCACGTTTACAGCGAGCCCGGCAAAGGCACGACCTTCAAAATCTACCTGCCCATCGTTGCCCGTTCCGCCGTCACCGTCGGCCCGAAACACACGCCGGTGCCCGGGCGCGGCTCCGAGACGATCCTGCTCGCCGAGGACGAACCCATGGTGCGCGACCTCGCGCTGCGCATCCTGCAGCGTTCGGGTTACCGCGTAATCGTGGCCATCGACGGCGTCGACGCGTGCGCCAAGTTCGAGGCGCATCAAGACGAGATCGCGCTTCTCGTGCTCGACGTCGTCATGCCCAACCTCGGCGGACGCGAAGTCTCCGAGCGCGTCGCCAAGCTCCGTCCGGGCCTCCCGGTGATCTTCTGCAGCGGCTACGCCGGCGCAGCCCTCGACGCCGGCGTTGTAAACGCTCCCGGCACCCAGGTGCTGGCCAAGCCCTACGGAGCCGACGATCTCCTCCACCGGGTGCGCACCGCCCTCGATTTCCGGAAAGCACCCGATGGTAAATGAACCGTAAAATCTTTTAACACCCATAGCCATGGGCCGCCGATAGCTGTATCTAGCTTGTTCGCAACAACTCTGCGTCATGAACACTCAACCTCCGTTTCCTGCCGGTCGTCCTGTTCTGAAACTGCCCCGTCGCTCTGCCGCCACGGGGGAGACGAGTGTCCCCTTTGCCCCCGCTGCCGCGGCCGCTGTCGACGAGGAGATCTCGTCGCTGCGCGAGCGCGAAGCCAACCTGCGTTCCTACGA
>JAEYQF010000160.1 GCA_023410155.1 Verrucomicrobiota bacterium
CCTACGCGACGGGCTGGGCGTACACCGCCTACGCGGTTCTGGGCGGAGCGCTGATCCTGGGTTTTGTGCGACGGCGGACGGAACGCTATCATCTTGAGGCCCGGCGTCTGCAGGAAGCGGTCGCCGAGCGCACCGCGCAGATCCAGCACCAGAGCACGCTGCTCGCGGAGGAAAAGAAATTGTTCGCGTCGCTCGCCGCCGCGGCCCCGGTCGGCATCTGGCACGGCGAGGCGCAGGGCCGTGTCAATTTTGTGAATACCGCGCTGGCCACGCTGTGCGGGCGTGCGCCGGAGGAACTGGAGCGCGATGGCTGGATTGCCTGCGTGCACCCCGATGATCGCGACCAGGCGGAGCGTCTGACGCGCGAATGCCTGGTGGTCGGGAGCGCACGATCCGCGGAGCTCCGGGTGGTGCGCCCCAACGGCGACCTTCGCTGGGTGATCGTGGGAGTGGCGCCCGTCTCGGGCGAGGCCGATCGCCAGGGACTCGTGGGCACGGCGCTGGATGTCACCGAACGGCGCGAGGTCGAGCGGCGGATGATGCGAGCGCAACGGCTGGAGAGCATCGGCACGCTCACCGGTGGAATCGCGCACGATCTCAACAATGCGCTTGTGCCCATTATCGCGGGGGCGTCGCTGCTCGACGGCGAAACGAACCCGGAGCGCCGCGCGGTGCTCGCGGATATTGAGCGCAGCGCGAAGCGGGCGGCGGGCATGGTTCGCCAATTGCTCGCGTTCGCCCGCGGCATGGATGGGCAGCGAGTGCCCGTGGATCTCACGGCGATCCTGCAGGAACTCGGCCGCATTATCACCCGCACTTTTCCGAAGAACATCCGGCTGGAGGAAGAGCATGGCGAGGTCGGCGCGTATGTGCTCGGTGATCCCACGCAATTGCACCAGGTGTTGCTCAACCTCTGCGTGAATGCGCGTGACGCGATGCCGCAGGGAGGCGTGCTCTCACTGCGATTGGAATCGCGGCGAATTCGGCGCGTGAAGGACGCGTTCAACGAAGTCATCCCGGCAGGTGAGTATCGCATCCTGACGGTGGGCGACACCGGCTCGGGCATCGCGCCGGATGTGCTCGAGCAGATCTTCGATCCGTTCTTCACCACCAAGGAACCGGACCGAGGGACCGGGTTGGGGCTTTCGACGACGCTCGGTATTCTGCGTGGTCATGGTGGCCACATCGCGGTTGAGACGACGGTGGGAGTCGGCACGCAGTTCTCGGTTTACCTGCCCGCCACGGAAGCTCCCACCACACCGGTGGGCGTGCCTGCCGAAGCCGCCCCGGCGCCATTGCCGGCGGGCACAACGGTGCTGGTGGTCGACGACGAAATGGTCGTGCGCAGCGTCGTGACGCGCAGCCTGCAGCGCCTGCACCTGTCCTGTTTGGAAGCCGGCGACGGGGCGCAAGGCCTGGACGTCTTCAAGCAGCGTCAAGCCGACATCGGACTTCTGCTGGTTGATGTCAGCATGCCGGTGATGGATGGCATCACGTTGCTCAAACACCTGCGCCCCCACGCTCCGGACCTGCCGGTGATCGCCTTCTCCGGCAACCTGACCGACGAACATCGGCGCGAGCTGCACGCGCTGTCGGTCCGGCGGATCCTCTCAAAACCGTTCCGGTTGGAAGAGCTCAACGCGGCGGTGAGGGACGCGTTGCACTGAACCGCAGTTCGACTGAAAGATTTGGACGAGCGCATTCGTTCTCAAGGGCGAGATGCGTGCTCTCGCCTGGATCCTGATCGTGCTCGCCACGCTGGCGGTGGGCGGCGGTGGGTTGTGGTCCCGGAGGTGCTCACTCCAGGCCGGGGAGCCGGCATCCGGCCGGCGCGAGCAACTGGCGCGTGAGCTGGCCGAGCACGACCACCGGTACTTCGTCGAAGGCGCACCCGTCATCAGCGACAGTGAATACGATGCGCTGCGCCGGGAGTGGGAGGAACTCGCTCAGGCAGAGGGGGTGTCGGAGTCGGACAGCAGCGAGGATGAACTGGGTGTCGGCGACGATCGTCCGGCCGGTGAGGTGGGAGTGGCGCACCTTTCGCCAATGCTCGGGCTGCGCAAGGCGTTCACCGAGGCCGAGCTCGCGTCGTTTCTGCAGCGAACCCATCGGGCGTTGGCTCAGCAGACGGTGCAGTATCTCGTGGAGCCGAAACTTGACGGGGTGGCCCTCAACCTCGTGTACGAATCTGGGCGCTTTGTGCGTGCGGCGACACGTGGCAATGGCGCAGTCGGCCAGGACGTCACGGCGATCGTTGCGGCGCTGCCCGGCGTGCCGCGGCAACTGCGTGAAAGTAGCGGGCGGGTGTGGCCGCAGCAATGGGAGGTGCGCGCCGAGTATTGTGTGCGGTGGGAGGAGTTTCGGCGCGTGAATGCAGAACGAGAGCGGGCCGGTGACGCACCGTTTGCGCACCCGCGCTCCTTGGCAGCGGGGCGCTTGCAATCCGACTCGACTTCGGAAGGTGCGGGGCGCATCGGCGAGGTTGTTGTGCACGGGATTGGGGCCGTGTTCGCGGAAGACCAGGCCGGCCCGGATGCGCAAGCCGCTTGGTACACCTGTTTGCGGGCCGGGGGCTTCCGGGTGGTTGACCACGTGCTTTGCGACGAGTCGGAACTGACGTCCGCGATCGAGCATTGGCGTGAAGCGCGGAGGAGTTACGCGTTTCCGCTGGATGGTGTTGTGATCAAGGTCGATGCATTGGCCCTGCAGCGGAAACTCGGTCACAGCCGGGCGGCGCCAAGATGGGCGGTCGCGCGAAAGTTTGAATCCGAGCAGGTGCAAACCCGGTTGCGTGCCGTGACTTGGCAGGTGGGACGCACCGGCCAGGTCGTGCCAGTCGCGAAGCTCGAGCCGGTTTATGTCTCGGCTAGCCGGATACAGCGAGCGTCGTTGCATCAGGCGGGCGAAGTCATGCGCGGGGATCTGCACGAGGAGGATGTGGTGTCC
>JAEYQF010000177.1 GCA_023410155.1 Verrucomicrobiota bacterium
CGCCGCCCGTATGCGGTGATCCTTTTCGACGAAATCGAAAAGGCGCACCCCGACGTCATCCAGATCCTGCTGCAAATCCTCGAAGATGGCCGTTTGACCGATTCGCTCGGTCGCACCGTGGATTTCCGCAACACGATCATCATCATGACGAGCAACGTCGGTGCGCAGCTCCTGCAACGCCAGACCTCCATGGGCTTTGGCGCCGCGGCGCAAAACATCAACGACCTCGAGAAGATGAAGGAGAAGGTCAGCGAAGAGGCGAAGCGGGTCTTCAAACCCGAGTTCCTCAATCGTATCTCCGACATCATCTTCTTCCGCCCGCTCGATAAGAACGACCTGGTCAAGATCGTCGAACTTGAGACGGCGAACTTCGCGAAGCGCCTCACCGAGCGCAAAATCACGCTGGAGTTCACCCAGGCCGCCAAGGATCTCCTCATCGAAAAAGGCTACGACGAGAAATACGGTGCGCGTCCGTTGCGCCGCGCGGTCGAGCATTACCTCGAAGATCCATTGGCTGAAGCTCTCCTTCGCGGCGACGTGAAGGATGGCGAACCGTGCGTCGTGGATCGCGAGGGCGACAAGCTCACCTTTAAACAGAAGACGCCTACCGCCGACAGCGGCGTAGCGCCCTAAAACGACGACCACCCGTCGCCCAACGAAACCCCGCTCCCAAGAACAAGGGAGCGGGGTTTTCATTTCAGGCCCTTGCCCGGCCGCGCTCCCCGCCAATCCGCCCCAATGTCAACTATTCGTTGACGTGGAATTTCGCCGCTTCTGAGCCTCAAAGGCCGAATCAGGTCGCGCCGCAATCGGTTGTGCCAGCGTGTGGACCGAGTCGTGCCACAGTCCGAACATAGTCGAGACCAGGTGCGGACCGAGTCGCGACACGTTGCGGCTCGGGTCGTGCCACGTTGCGGCGCAGGTCGTGCCCTATTGCGGCGCGAGTCGGAACTCTGGCGTGGCGTGCGGGCCGAAATCCCTTAGTCAGTCCGCATGCGAGGGCTGATCCGGCTGGTGTTTTTGCTCGTGGTGTCGTGCGTGGCCGCACGCAGCGAGATCGCCATCCCCGCGGCGGAAACGAATTCGCCGCCTTCCGCCGAGCGGGTTAAGCAGTTGGTGAGGGAGGCGACGCGTGATGGCTGGCCCCCGCATGCCCGTGCACTGCGCGAAGCAGCGATCGCGGCGTATGAGAAGAACCGCACGGAAGCCGCGAGCGCGTGGTTTCGGTTATATCAATGGGCTCAGCTCTTCGGCGAGTCGGAGGATACGTTCACGCCCCGCTGGATCGCGGCCGTGCAGCACGCTCGCGTCGCTCACGCCAACATGCCGCGCAGTTTCACCCCGCCACGCCGCGCGCTCGGCTGGTATCTCGCCCCGTCTCTGCAGCAATGGATGCTCGGCAATCGTGCGTTCGGCGACGAGTTCTTCGGCCTGCTGCAGCCGGTGGACTATGTGCCCGCTGTCTTCCGGACACTGAATGTGCTGCATGAGCGCGATCCCGAGTTGTTCAAACGCTACGCTAGTCTCGCGCTCGCGATCGCCGTCGTGTTCGACGTGCCGCCCCCGCCGGATTGGCCGCATGGTCAGATCTCCGCTTCGCCGGCGCCGCGGAGTTGGCCGTCCGCGCGGGACGCATTCAGTTGGTGGATACGCGAAGACCGCGGCGGCAGGACGTATCATCCGTTGACCAAGCTCGGTGCCGATGAACTGAAGTTCGTCGTCGATGCCGCGGCTCCGTTCGACGAGTTGGAGTGGTCACAGCAGGTGGCGAACTATCCATTGGATCAGTTGGAGAAGGCGTATGTGATGATCCAATATCGCATGGAGCGGCTCACCAGCGGCCGGATGCATTGGCCGAAGAAAACCTACACGTTGCCCGAGATCTTGGGAGAGGGCGGGATCTGTGTGGATCAGTCCTATTTCGCCACGCACGTCGGGAAGGCGCGCGGCGTGCCCACGCTTCTCTTCGTCGGTGCCGGCAACGATGGACGACACGCGTGGTTTGGTTTCCTGACCGGGAAACAGCAGTGGAAGCTCGATGCTGGCCGCTACGCGGAGCAGCGTTTCGTGACGGGCTACACGCGCGATCCGCAGACGTGGCGCGTGATGACGGATCACGAACTGCTGTTCCTTTCGGAACGGTTTCGCTCACGAGCGACATTCAAGCAATCGCGCGTGCACGCGGACTTCGCCGGAGACTTTCTGACGCGCGACGAAGTGGATCCCGCTGCAAAAGCCGCGCGAAAAGCGGTGAATTACGAGCGGCGGAATCAGGCGGCCTGGGAGATCCTGCTGGAGGCAGAGAAGCGTCTCGGACGCGAGGTGAAGGCGAGGGAGGCGACGCTCAACGAAGCGGCGCTCGCTTTTCAGAACTATCCCGATCTCTCCGCGCTTTATACCAAGCGGCGGATCGAGAGCCTGCGCGCTCGCGGCGAAAAAAGCGCGGCTGAACTGGAGGAACAGCGACTCGCGCGGAAGTTTCAGGGCGACCGGCGTGACCTGACCGTGGTCGGGGCCAAGGAGATTCTGGCGCGCGCGGTCGCCACCCAGCCGCTGCAGGACCAGGTGCGCGCGTATCACGGATTGCTCGACCGCTACGGCCGCGAAGCCGGCATCGGTTTTCTCGATGAAGTGGTGGCGCCATTCTGCCAGCACCTGCTCGATCTCAAGCAGAAGGACGAAGCGCGATTCGCGTTGGAACGCGCGAGGGCGGTGATGCCGGTGCAGCAGGGCACGCAGCTCGAGCAGGAGTTCAACCGTCTCGCCGCGCAGTTGCGCCGTGGCTAAGCGAGCGTGCGGTTTTCTCCGCGACCGAGAGAAACGCCGCGAGGGCAGGTGAGGGCGCGGGCAACTTCGGCCAGCCAATCACCAGGCGGCTCTCGGGCGAAGGGCCATCCAGCGGACGAAAGACGACCTCGGCGGGAAGATGTTGCGCCTCGGAGGGTGTCATGAACGTCGCACCGAGTCCGGCGCGCACAAGACCGACGGCATTGGTGCGCGGCCAGACTTCTTCGGCGATCCGGGGCGTCACGCCCGCGCGTCGAAACGCCGCCAGCACGCGGTCGTAGAAGCCGGGGTTGTGCGTGCGCGGAAAGAGCACAAAGGGTGTCTCCGCAAGATCGCGCAGTTGAAGTTGCGCGCGCGAGGCGAGCGAGTGCTGGCGCGGCAGCAGCACACCGTTGTGCTCGCGCAAGAGCAGACGAGTTTGGAGACGCGGAGTGGCGGCGTCGGGGTGGAAAAATCCACAGGCAAGTGTTCCCGAGGTCAGCGCCTGAACCTGCGCGGAAGACGGCGATTCGTTGAGCTCGAGGCGCACGGCGGGATAGCGTGTGCTGAACTCGCGCAAGATTCCGGGCAACACCGTCGCCATGGCGAGACCGGTGAATGCGATGCGGATGTGTCCCACTTCGCCCGACGAAAGCGCGCGCACCTCGCCGGGAATCGCGTGCAGATTGCGGAGCACAGGTTCGATCCGATCGAGCAACAGGCGTCCGGCGGGCGTAAGCTCGACCCCGCGGCGTGTGCGGTTGAGCAGGTCTGCATCGAGGGCCGACTCAAGCTGCGCGATGGCGCGACTCAGGGCGGGCTGGGCGATGGCGAGGGACTCGGCGGCTTTTCTAAAATGCAGCACTTGAGCAACCTCGCGGAAGTAGATGAGGTGGCGCAGCTCGAATGGGAACTGATACTCGCGCGGCATCACAGGCAGCCAAAGAAGTATTTCCGGTTATGGCAACTTTCCGGTAGATTTGCGGGCACGTCGGCGAGTTGCCCCCTGATTGAGCCTGCGCTCCGGCATTGCGGGTGGCCTGCTGCCTCTTTCATTCTTCACCACCATGGCTAAATCACTTTTCCAAAAAGTCTGGGACGCGCACACCGTCCGCAAACTGGCGAACGGCCAGACGCAGCTGCTGATCGGCACGCACCTCATTCACGAGGTCACGAGCCCGCAGGCGTTCGGCATGGTGCGCGATCTCGGCCTGAAGGTCGCGATGCCGCACCGCACGTTTGCGACGGTCGACCATATCGTGCCGACGGATCAGTTCGTGGAGCCGTATCGTGATCCGCTCGCACAGGCCATGATGGATGAGCTGCGGAAGAATTGTGCGGAGTTTGGCATCACGTTTTTCGATCGCTCGACCGGCAAGCAGGGCATCGTGCACATCGTGGGCCCGGAGCAGGGCATCACGCAGCCGGGCACGACGATCGCGTGCGGTGACTCGCACACCAGCACGCACGGCGCGTTTGGCGCGATCGCGTTTGGTATCGGCACTTCGCAGGTGCGCGACGTGCTCGCCACGCAGACGATGGCGCTCGGCGCGCTGAAAGTTCGCCGCATCGAGGTGAACGGCAAACTGCGCGCGGGCGTTTACGCGAAGGACGTCATTCTCCACATCATCCGCCTCACCGGCGTGAACGGCGGCACCGGCTACGCCTACGAATACGCGGGCACAACTTTCGACGCCTTCACGATGGAAGAGCGGATGACGGTATGTAATATGTCCATCGAAGGCGGCGCGCGCGTGGGCTACGTCAATCCCGACGAAACGACTTTCGCCTATCTGAAGGGGCGTCCGTATTCGCCGAAGGGCGCGGAGTGGGATGCGGCCGTTGAGCGTTGGAAGTCTTTTGCCTCCGATCCGGGCGCGCATTACGACGATGTGATGGTCATTGATGCGGCCGACATCGCACCGACCGTTACGTGGGGCATCAATCCCGGTCAGGGCATTTCGATCAACGAGACCATTCCGAGCCCGGAGACCGCGAAGTCGGCCGACGAGAAGGCCGGCATCGTAGAGGCGCTCGAATACATGAAGCTCCCTGCCGGTGCGCCGATCAAGGGCACGAAGATCAACGTCGCGTTCCTCGGCTCCTGCACCAACGGACGTCTCTCGGACTTCCGCGAGGTCGCCAAATACATCCCGGGCAAGAAAGTCGCCCCCGGCGTGAAGGCCATCGCTGTTCCCGGCTCCCAGATCGTCGCGCTCCAATGCGAAAAGGAAGGACTCGACAAGGTTCTCTCCGAGGCGGGTTTTGAATGGCGTGCCGCCGGTTGCTCGATGTGCCTCGCGATGAACCCCGACAAGCTCATCGGCGATCAGCTCTGTGCCTCGTCCTCGAACCGCAACTTCAAGGGCCGCCAAGGCTCGATCACCGGCCGCACGATCTTGATGAGCCCTGTGATGGTCGCCGCCGCCGCCGTCACCGGCGAAGTTGCCGACGCTCGCGAGGTCTTCCAGGTCGCGAACAACTAAGCGCCTAAACCCAATCGCCCACGTTTTCGTGGGCAAAAATCCTCTCTAAAAATGGCTCTCGAAAAAATCACCTCCGTCACAGGCCGCGGCGTTTTCGTTCCGGGTAACGACATCGACACGGACCGCATCATCCCCGCGCGCTTCATGAAGTGCGTGACCTTCGACGGTCTCGGCGAGTTCGTCTTCTTCGACGTGCGCCACGATCCGCAGGGCAACAAGATCGACCATCCGATCGACCGCCCGCAGCACAAAGGCGCGACGATTCTTCTCTCCGGCGCCAACTTCGGCTGCGGCTCCTCCCGCGAGCACGCTCCGCAGGCGATTTCCAAGGCCGGATTCAAGGCTGTCATCGCCGAGAACTTCGCCGAGATTTTCTTCGGTAACAGCACGGGCCTCGGCATGCCCTGCGTGTCCGCCAGCCGCGAGGACATCGCCAAGATCGCTGCGTTTGTGGAGGCGAATCCCGACAAGGAGATCACCATTGACCTCGAAAAGCTCGAGGTTCGTTTCGGCGCGCAAACGGTGAAGATCACGCAGCGCGAATCCGCCCGCGATGCACTCGTCAACGGTCGCTGGGACCCGATCGGCGAGTTGCTCGAAGGTTTGCCGGCGGTGAAGACGAAGGCGCAGGAGCTGCACTATTCTGCAGCCTGAATCGGGCTTTGGCGTCTCTGCGGCGCAGGAAGCTTCTAGCTTGCTGCGCTTTTTATTGAACATTTGCTGGGGTACCACGTCAGACCGTGACCACTTTTCCTATGCTTCTCGCCATGATCAGGGTGTTCGAAGGCGCGGGCCTTCTGATTTATCCGCTGGGGATCTGCTCGGCAGCCGCCGTGTTCATCATTTGCGAGCGAGCCTTTGCTTTGCGGAAGGCGGCGGTGATGCCGCAGGATCTGGTCGATGCCGTGGTGAACGGACGACCCCTAATGGGCGGTAAACATACGGTGCTCGCACGCATCGTCGAATTTGCCGAGCAGCACCAGAACGACGAGGACGCCGTAAAGGCGTTCGCTCGTCTAGAGATCAATCGGATGGAGCGGGGAGTGCCTTACCTCGACGTCATCTACGCCGCTGCGCCTCTTATCGGCCTCACCGGCACGGTCATCGGTTTGTTGCGGGTGTTTTCGCAGATTTCTCCCGATACCGGCTTGCCCGATCCGGTCGCGTTCACGTCGGGTGTGGCGCTCGCGCTTTCGGCGACCGTGATCGGTTTGTGCATCGCCATTCCAGCGCTGGTCGGCAGCGGCTACCTGCAGCGAAAGATCGAAAACTACGCGGCGCAGCTCGACGTGTTGCTCGAGCGCATCCTGAAGCGCGGTCGGCAATGAGCAGCCTCTACGCAAAACGTCGCAAGCGGCCCGAGATGAATCTCGTGCCCCTGATCGACGTGCTCGTGATGCTCGTCTTTTTTGCGTTCGTCACGATGCAGTTCAAGTCGGCGGCGACGCTTAATCTCACGCTCCCAAAGGTGGAGACCGCGGGTAAAAACGAGTTCAAGGGCACCGTTACCATCACGATCGACAAGGACGGGATCGTTTCCTTCAACGGGCAGTCCGTGAGCGACGAGCAGTTGCTGCAACTGCTCGATCGGGTGAAGCAGGTCGATCGCGAGATCCCAGTGCTCATTCAGGCCGATGAAACGACGCAGTTGAAGAAACTCGCGTTCGTGATGGATGCCTGCCGCAAGGCCGGACTGAACAAGTTCAGTCTGCAGAGTCGCTAGGCGTGCGCGACGTCGTCGGATTGCGCGGGAGACTTCCACGCGGCAACGTGGCGGCATGAAGATCGTTCTCACTGGAGTCACACGCGGCTTGGGGCGCGCTCTCGCCCTGGAGTTCATTCGCCTCGGCCACACCGTCATCGGTTGCGGGCGCAGCGGCGATGCGATCTTCGACCTGCGAATGGATCACCACGCGCCTCACGATTTCTCCGTCGTGGACGTGGCGCTCGACAACAAGGTGGCGATCTGGGCGGCCAAGGTGCTCGAGAGCGACAGCGCGCCGGATCTGCTGATCAACAACGCCGGTGTGATGAATGCGCTGGCGCCGCTGTGGGAAATCTCGGACCGGGATTTCACCCGCGTGACGGATGTAAATATCCGGGGAGTGGCAAACGTCATCCGCCATTTCGCGCCGGCGATGGTGAAGCGAGGCCAGGGTGTCATCGTGAATCTGAGCTCGGGGTGGGGACGCTCTACGTCACCGGAGGTCGCACCGTATTGCGCTTCCAAATACGCGGTCGAGGGTCTCACGAAATCGCTCGCGCAGGAACTTCCGCGAGGCATGGCAGCGGTCGCGCTGAACCCGGGTGTGATTGACACCGACATGCTGCGCAGTTGCTGGGCCGACGACGCGGCCAACTATCCGAAAGCGGAAGCGTGGGCCCAGGCCGCGGCGCCGTTCATTCTCGGCCTGCAGGCGGCAGACAACGGCAGCTCGCTAAGTGTGCCCGCGTTCGAAGACTGATGGGTGGGCTCGGTCCGCTTGAGCCTCGGCGACAGGAACATTTTCGCCGGCGATTGCACGATGTATGACGCCATGGCCACTCAAGACAGAGCGTCGTTGCACGGTCGGATCGTGTTGGTGAAGTCCTCGGCTGATCGAAGGGATCCGCCCACGGCGTTGCGAGGGACAATCAAGGTGGTGAGTGGATCCGACGCACGAAGCCGCGTGTTCGTCGAGGTCGGTCTGCCCGACATGTTTACAGCGCCCGCCCGCCGCCGGGAGTTCGAGTTAACGGAAGCACAAGTGGCGGAGTTACTGGAGCAGGAGCAGCTCGGCACGTTCAGCTGCACGGTCGATTATGACTTCGAAAAAGACGCCCGTGATCAGGCCCCCGTCGCATCGGAGGCTGCCGACAAGCGTTAGGCCGCGCGGGCGCGGGCGTGCTCACCGTGGTCCGCCTCCGTTTGGTGCGCCACCGCCGTTTCTGTTTTTCCTAGTCGGCTGAGACTCGTGTCGAGGAGCTCGCCCGATGGGCAGCGCGGGGAGAGGCGTCGGGGCGAAGGCACGGTTGCCCAGGGATTTTCCCCGAAGTTTGCTTCGGCTTGTTTTCCGGCCCCGTCGCGGAACCGCACGGAGGCCGATGCTACCAAATGGCCGTGGCCCCGCCCCCGCCTTCGATAGAGACCCGCACCATCACGAGTTACATCGTGATCGGACTGACGTTGACTGCAGTCGCTGTCCTGAGCTGGAGGATCTCGCACGTGTTCGTGGTCGCGTTTGGCGGCATCGTGCTCGCCACCGTGTTGCGTTCGATGTCGGAACCGCTGAGCCGAAAAACAAGGCTGTCGGATCGATGGAGCCTGGTGGTGGTGGTGCTCATCCTGTTCATGGCCGCAGGTGTGCTCTCGATCGTTTTCGGTAATCTCGTGATGGGACAAGCGGCCGAGTTGCGGGAAAAACTGCCGGTGGCGCTCGAGCAGTTTACCACCTCCATCGGCAACTCGGAGCTTGGCGGGATGTTGCTCGACTCCTTCGAGAAATCGATGAGCGAGTCCACCACGTGGTCCGGCTTCAGGCTGGCCGCTGGGGCCGTGTTGTCGCTGACCGCGGACTTGGTCCTGCTGGTTTTCCTCGGAGTTTACTTCGCGGTGGATCCTAAGCTATATCGCAGCGGTGCGCTTCGCCTTTTGCCGCCGAAGCGCAGGGCCCAGGTGAGAAGTGCCTTGGATGACGCCGGAGAGGCGCTGCGGAAATGGGTTCTGGCGCAGCTTATGGCGATGCTGGCAGTCGGTCTGCTGACTGGAGTGGCGCTTTCGATCATTGGCGTGCCGCTAGCCTTCGCCCTTGGTGTGGTGGCGGGGCTGCTGGAGTTTGTGCCCATTGTGGGGCCAATCTTCGCCGCAGTGCCTGCGCTGCTGCTGGCATTTGCACAGGGGCCGACGGCGATGGTTTACACCCTGGGCGCCTACATGCTGGTCCAGCAGATCGAGAGCAATCTCATCACTCCACTGGTGCAGCGATGGGCGGTGAAATTGGCTCCCGTCGTCGGACTGCTCTCCGTGCTGGCCTGCGGCTACATCTTTGGAGTGATCGGCGTCATCTTCGCGACGCCGATGGCGGTTGTGGTGGTGGAACTGGTCAAGCATCTCTACGTGGAGGATACGCTGGAGAACAATGCACCGCCGGCGTCGGCGAGTGTGAAAACCACGCGCGGGTGAATGGGCGTAACCACTTTCTGGTTACATCGTCCGGCGAAGGGCCCGGCCGGAATGTGAACGCACGAATTGACGAAGCTTCCTTTACCCACAGCGTCGGCGCCTCGCATGAAACATCAAGGATTGATGGAAACGTTCGCGTCGGCTGCGCAGGGCTTGATGGCCACCACGACGCTGAACAACGGGGTCAAGATGCCATGGATGGGCGCCGGCGTATGGCAGATCAACACGGATGCGGACACGAGCCGCGTCGTCAGGGAGGCGATTGCCGCCGGCTACCGCCGGATCGACACCGCCAGTCTGTATGGAAACGAGCGCGGAGTGGGAGAGGCCATCCGCCAGAGCGGGTTGCCGCGCGACGAGATCTTCGTCACGACCAAGGTGTGGAATGACGACATGCGAACGGGCCGCATCGAAGCGGCGTTCGAGCGCAGTTTGCAGAACTTGGGATGCGAATACATCGATCTCTACTTGCTGCATTGGCCGGTGAGCGGAAAGACCATCCCATCGTGGCAGGTGCTCGAGCGCCTGTATCGGGAGGGCCGGATCCGAGCGATCGGCGTGAGCAACATCATGATTCCTCATCTTGAGGATTTGCTGGCGGCGACCCGGATCGTGCCTGCGGTCAACCAGATCGAGTTTCATCCCTATCTGCAGAGCCGGGCGTTGCTGAATTACTGTCGGACAAAGAAAATCCAGGTCGAAGCGTGGAGTCCGCTCATGCAGGGCGGCCCGCTTTTGCACAACCCGGTGCTCGTCGACATCGGTCGGAGACACGGGAAAACGGCGGCGCAAGTGATCCTGCGCTGGGACCTCCAGATGGGAGTGGCCACGATCCCGAAATCAGTCCGCAGCGAACGGCTGGCTTCCAATGGAGACATCTTCGACTTCGTGCTTTCGGATTCCGAGATGCAAGCGATCGCTGCATTGGATCGGGCGCAGAGAGCGGGAGCGGATCCGTTCAATTTCGCATTTTAGCGACCGCGCGCGATTTCGCGGCGCAACCGTTGCGTCGAGGATGCGTCATCCTACGCTCCTCACCCCATGCGCTTCCCCCCACCGTCTCTCGCGGCGGCCCTCGCCGTTGCTGGTCTCGTTTGTGCCCCCGCTGTTGCGGCCGAGTCCGATCATTACAACGAAGATGCGACGCAGCCTCATCAGCTGACTGACCCGGGGTCTCGCAGGGCAGAACCGGAGGTGGAGAGTGCCTCCGACGAAGCCGTCCAGGCGTTGCGACGGATGAAGCTCCCGGTAGGCTTTGAGGCCACGCTGTGGGCCGCCGAGCCGATGCTCGCCAATCCAGTCGCGTTCAACATCGACGAGCGAGGGCGAGTCTTCGTGTCAGAGACGTATCGCTATCGCACCAGTGTCCTGGATATCCGCGAATACCTATGGATGCTGGAGGATGATCTCGCCTCCCGCACGATCGAGGATCGGGCGGCCCTCATCCGAAAAAGCTTCGGCGAGCAGGGGGAGAAGGAACTCTCGATCGAGAGTGAGTTGGTCCGCCTCGTCGAAGACCGCGACGGCGACGGAGTGGCGGATCACTCGTCGGTTTATGCGAGCGGTTTCAGCAGTGCGCTGGACGGCATTGCGTCCGGGGTGCTGGCGAGGCGCGATCAAGTTTGGTTCACCAACATTCCGAGTCTTTGGCTCCTGAGTGGAAAAGATCGCGCGGAGAAGCGCACCGAATTGAGCCGCGGCTATGGCGTGCGTTTTAATTTCACCGGGCACGATCTGCACGGGCTGGTCCTCGGACCTGATGGGAAGATCTACTTCAGCGTCGGCGATCGTGGCGCACACGTGCCAACGAAAGAGGGAGGCGTGATCTCGACGCCGGATACCGGAGCGGTGTTCCGGTGCAATCCGGACGGATCTGAACTGGAGCTGTTCGCCACCGGCCTGCGCAATCCGCAGAGTCTGGTGTTTAACGAATTTGGAGACCTGTTCACGGGCGACAACGACTCCGATCAAGGCGACGAAGAGCGTCTCGTGCACGTGGTGGAAGGCGGCGACAGCGGCTGGCGGGTCGGTTATCAGTTCGCGCCGTTGGGCAATGCTGGTCCGTGGAACACCGAAAAAATGTGGCACACGCGAAATCCAGAGCAGCCTGCGTTCTTGCTTCCGCCGATCTGCAACATTGAGGACGGCCCCTCCGGCATCGCCTACAATCCGGGGACCGCGCTGGGCGGAGCCTATCAGAACAACATTTTCGTCACTCACTTCAAAGGCAGCATCTCCAGCAGCGGCATCTATTCGTATGAACTGAAGCCCGAGGGAGCCAGTTATCGCGTCACGGATGCGGCACCGTTTCTCACCTCGGCCCTGCCGACCGACGTTCGATTCGGGCCAGACGGCCGCCTCTATTATTCCGATTGGGCCGAGGGCTGGCCGAAGTCGAAGCGGGGTCGGATCTATGCGATGGCGCCGGCCGGGCATGCGGCGGATCCAAAGGCGAAAGAAGTTCAGCGCTTGCTCGCGTCGGATTTCTCGCGCGCTTCTGTCGTGGAACTCACCTCCCGGCTCAGTCACGCCGACTGGCGTATACGGCTGGAGGCTCAATACTCGCTCGCGGAGCGCAGCTCCGCCTCCATCTCCGCTCTGAAGAAGGTCGCACTCGACCCACAGGCATCGGAGTTCGCGCGGCGCCACGCGCTCTGGGCACTGGGCCAGATCGCGCGGAAAGATCCTGCTGCGTGTGGCGACTTGCAGGCTTTGCTCAGTGACGCGGACGCGGAGGTGCGCGCCCAATACCTGCGGGTTTGTGGCGACATCAAGCTGGCTTCGGCGGGCGATGACATGATCCGCAGCCTTGGAGACGTGAGTCCGCGCGTCCGGTTTTTTGCTGCGATGGGGTTGGCTCGGCTGGGGAGGAAGGATGCGGTGCCAGCTCTCCTCGAAGCCGCAAAAGCGAACGACGATCGAGATGCTCATCTCCGTCACGCGATTGTGATAGGGCTCGTTGGTGCCAACGATGAAGCGGCCCTGCGCGGCGCAATCACGCACGATTCGAGAGCCGTGCGGCTGAGTGTCCTCCTCGCGATGCGTCGGCTGCGTTCGGCGTCGATCGCCGATTTTCTGCACGACCCCGATGCCAGTTTGGTCAGAGAGGCCGCTGTAGCGATCAATGATGAACCGGTCGAAGCCGCATTGCCCGCGCTGGCTGCGACCCTCCACGAGGCGAGCCACGAACCGGTCGTCACGTTGCGGGCCATCAACGCCAGCTTTCGACTGGGACGATCCGAGAACGCGAATGATCTCGCACGTTTCGCGACGCGGGTGGATGGGGCCGATGAGTTGAGGGCCGAGGCGCTCAAACAACTGGCTCTCTGGCCCAAGCCCCCGCAGCGGGACCGTGTGGTGGGTATCTTTCGTCCCGTCGATTCGACGAAACGCGAAGAGAGCGCTGCGTCCCGTGCACTGCAACAGGTGCTGGTAGATCTCCTGCGAGAAGGGACACCCGAAGTGGTTCAGCTCGCGGCGATCGAGGCCGCGCGCGAACTAAGACTGGAAGACGCAGGCGAGCTGTTTGCCGCGGCGGTTTCCAATGCGAATCTGTCGGCACAGACGCGTGCGGCAGCTCTCGAGGCGCTTGATTTCCACAAGGATTCCCGCACAGCGTCGGCAGTAAAGCTCGCCAGTGAATCGGATGTTGAGGCGCTCCGCCTTTCGGCGCTTCCGATCGCCGCCAGGCTGTCGCCGGCAGCGGCAGCTCCGCTGCTGGCGCGACTCGTGGAGGGCGGAACTGTGGCGGAGCAGAAAGCCGCGTTCGCGACCCTAGGGACGTTCGAACACGAGACCGTGGATGGTCTACTCGTCTCAGCACTCGAGAAACTAGAACGCGACCAGGTTCCCGGAGCCGTGCAACTCGAGTTGATCGAAGCGGCAAAGAAACGTGAATCGGCTGCGGTGAAGGAGGCGGTCTCCAAACGTGAGGCGCGTCTCGCCAGCGAGGGTGATCCGCTCGCTCCTTATCGATTCGCCCTGGAGGGAGGAGATGTGAAGCGCGGGCAGCGGGTCTTCTACACACAGCCCGTGCTGGCTTGCGTGCGATGCCACCGGGCGGGTCCTGACGGGGGCGATGCCGGACCCGACCTGAGCACGACCGGCGCCATGCACTCCCGCGAATATCTTCTCGAGGCGATCGTGAAACCCAGCGCGAGAATCGCTCCCGGCTTTGATACCGCGGTGGTCACGCTGAAGTCCGGATCAGTCGTGGGCGGCATCGTTGCGGGCGAGACGTCGACGACGCTCAGCCTGCGCGGCGGCGACGGCGAGATCACCGCCGTCAAGAAGGCGGACATCGCCCGGCGCGAAAGCGCGCCTTCGTCGATGCCTGAGATCTACGGCGCGGTGTTGAGCGCATCCGAGCTGCGCGACCTGGTCGAGTTTCTGGCGAGCCTCACCGAGGCGGCCGAAGCGGACCAAACCCGCGATCAGCCCCGGGCGCTGCGACGAAAAAACGAGCGCGGAACGTAACCGAAAAGTGGATACAGGCCTGAAATGACCCCGGCGAGGGGGGATCACACGCGCTCCGCGAAATTTTACGTCTCCTGAAATCATGCACGTCTAGAGTTTACAAACGCGGGAAAAACTTTTCGTTATGGTGGCGCGCCGGGGCGGAATGGCTCCGCCCGGTGTGCACAACCAAAGACAAACGAAAAAACAAATGGCTAAGAAATCCTCAAAACCCGCTAAGAAGACTGCAAAGAAGGCCGCGCCGAAGAAGAAGGCTGCCGCCAAGAAGCGCGCCAAGTAATCAGACACGCTTCGTCTCTC